>CAYZDB010000101.1:0-9565 GCA_964476985.1 uncultured Acidobacteriota bacterium
GTACTGCTCGGCCTCGGTCGTCGCGGCCAGCTTCGCGTCGTCGCCGACGACGATCTTCGCCTCCTTGTACGCCTTCTTCGCCCAGTTGCCGGTGTCGATGTAGTCGCCGACCCGGCCGTCGCCGAGGTAGTTCATCGGCAGCATCCCGAACTGCAGGTTCCCGCCACCCTGGATCAGCAGGATCTTGAAGTCGTCCGGGACGGCCAGCAGTTCCTTGACCAGCGCGATCGCCTCGGAGTGGACGGCGTCGTACTCCTTGGCGCGGTGGCTGATCTCCATGACCGACATCCCGGCCCCGTTGAAGTCGAGCAGCTCGCGCTGCGCCTTCTCCAGCGCCGGGAGCGGGAGGCCGGCAGGACCGGCGTAGAAGTTGATCACCCGAGCCATGCGATTCCTCCGTCGGCGGGCTCAGACGCCCGCGGTCACCTTCTTCTTGGTCAGGATCTCGACGATCGCGTCGCCGATCCGCAGCAGGTTCTCCTTGCTCGAGGCCCCGATGTGCGGCGTCATCAGGACGTTCGGCGCCGTGAGCAGCGGGCTCGCCGGGTCGGGCGGGTCCGAGGCCCAGACGTCGGTGGCGTAGGCCCGCACCGCCCCGGACTTCAGCGCCGCCGCGAGGTCCTCCTCCACGACGACCTTGCCGCGCGCGGTGTTGACGATCACCACCCCCGGCTTCATCTGGGCCAGGGCGCGGGCGTCGATCATCCCCTTCGTCTCCGGCGTCAGCGGCAGGTGGATGCTGATGTAGTCGGCCACCGCGAACAGGTCCTCCTCGGTGTCCAGCATCTCGGCCAGCGCGTGGTGCGGGACGTAGTGGTCGTGGGCCACGACCCGCATCCCGAAGGCCAGCGCGCGGCGCGCGACCTCGGTCCCGATCAGCCCGACCCCCAGGAGGCCGAGCGTCTTGCCGAACAGCTCGGTCCGCTTGAGCTCCTTCTTGAGCCACTGCCCGGCCTTCATCCCCTCGTGCCCCTCGACCACGCGGTTGGGGACCGCCAGCATCAGTGCCAGCGCCAGCTCGGCCACCGCCACCGACGAGGCGCGCGGGGTGTTGCGGACCTCGATCCCGCGCTCGCGGCAGGCCTCGATGTCGACGTTGTCGAGGCCGACGCCGCCGCGGATCACCAGCTTGAGCTGCGGCGCCTTGCCCAGCATCTCGCGCGTGACCTTGGTCTTGGAGCGGACCAGCAGGACGTCGGCGCTGCCCAGGTCGTTCAGGTCGGTGCTCACGGTGCCGAACGCGGCCAGGCGCCCGGGGAGCGACTCGTCGAAGCTGTCGGCCATCAGGATCTTCATCATGTCCTCCTTGGTCTCTTCCGTCCGGGCTACTCGTCGAGCGTCCGGACCGTGAGCCCGGAGCGGAGCTTGGGCTCGAACCATGTCGATTTCGGGGGCATCACCATCCCGGCGTCGGCGACCGCCATGAGCTGGTCGAGCGAGGTCGGGTAGAGCGAGAAGGCGACCGCACAGCCCTCCTTCACACGCTTTTCCAGCTCGGCCGTGCCGCGGATCCCGCCGACGAAGTCGATCCGCTTGTCGGTCCGCGGGTCGGCGATCCCCAGCACCGGGGCCAGCAGGTTGTCCTGCAGGATCGAGACGTCGAGGCCGCGGACCGGGTCGCCCGCGGGGAAAGTCCCCGGCTTTGCCAGCAGGCGGTGCCAGCGGCCGTCGAGGTACATCCCGAACTCGTGCGGGGCGCGCGGGCGGGGCCCGTCGGCGGGGCCGACCCCGAACCGCTCCGCGACCCGCGCCAGGAACTCGGCGCTGGTCAGGCCGTGGAGGTCCTTCACCACCCGGTTGTAGTCGAGGATCTGCAGCTGGTCGTGGGGAAAGACGACCGCCATGAACCCCTCGAACGGGGCTTCGGGGCCCGCGGCCGGATGTTTCGCGCGGGCGGCCTGGCCGTGCCGCACCGCGGCGGCCGTGCGGTGATGGCCGTCGGCCACGTACAGCGCGGGCACCGCGGCGAACAGTCGCGACAGCTCGGCGATCTCGCCGGGGTCGTCGACGACCCACACGGTGTGGCCGATCCCATCCTCGGTCACGAGGTCGTGGAGCGGCGGGCGGGTCCGCACGCGGTCGACGATCGCGTCGATCGCCGGGACCTTGCGGTAGGTCAGGAAGACCGGCTCGGCGTTCGCGTCGCACTCGGTGACGTGGCGCGTGCGGTCGTCCTCCTTGTCCCTGCGCGTGTGCTCGTGCTTCTTGATCAGGTCGCGCTCGTATTCCGCGACCGAGGTCAGGCCGACGACGCCGGCCTGCACGTGGTCGCCCATCCGCTGCTGGTACACCGACAGCGTCGGCCGTGCGTCGCGCCGCAGGATCCCGTCCGCGATCAGCCGGGCGAGGTTCTCGCGGGCCTTGGCGTAGACCCGGTCGTCGTAGAGCGGGATCGCGGGGTCGAGGTCGATCTCGGGCTTGCCGACGTGGAGGAACGAGTACGGGTTTCCCGCCGCCAGCGCGCGGGCCTCGTCCGACGAGATGACGTCGTACGGGAAGCTCGCGACCTGGCGGGCGAGGTCCGGCCGGGGGCGGTAGGCCCGGAACGGCTTGACGGACGACATCCAGGGTCCTTTCGCGGGCGGGAGGGTGGGAGACACGCTGCCGGTGCGCCCGCGGGCAAACCGGGCGGTGGGGCGGACAGGTTACTCCAGGGGGGCTCGCGGTTGCATCCGGGGGGCGGTCCGGCCCCGCGTCCGGCCGGGTCAGCGCCCGCCGCCCGCGGCCTTCCACGCCTCGAAGGCCTCGAGGTCGCGCCGGATCTGCGCGACCAGGTCGGCCGGCGTCGCGAAGAGCCGCTCCTCGCGCAGCCGGGCCAGGAACTCGAGCTCGGCCCGCGCGCCGTAGAGGTCGCCCTCGAACCCCGGCAGGTGGGTTTCGACCGTGATCCGGTCGGCGCCGAAGGTCGGCCGCGTGCCGACGTTGGTCAGCCCTTCGCGCCGTCCGCCGGGCCAGGCGAGGCGCGTGATGTAGACCCCCCGCGCCGGCAGGAACTCGTTCTCGGGCGCGAGGTTGGCCGTCGCCACCACGACCTTCCCGCCGCGCCCCTCGCCGTGCACGATCGTCCCCGCCAGCGCGAACGGCCGGCCGAGCAGCCGCGCCGCCTCGGAAACGCGCCCGTCGGCCAGCTCGCGCCGGATGCGCGAGGCCGAGATCGGCTCCCCGCCGTCGAGCACCTGGGGGAGCGCCTCGGCGGTGAAGCCGCACTCCGCGCCGACCCGGGAAAGCAGCGGGACGTCGCCGGCGCGGCCGCGGCCGAAGCGGAAGTTCGATCCGACCAGGACCTGGGAGGGGCGCAGCAGCCCGCCGACCACCTCCCGGGCGAAGACCTCCGCCGGCATCGCCGCCATCGGCCGGTCGAAAGGGACGAACACCGCCGCGTCCAGCCCGGCCCGCTCGAGCAGCGCGATCTTCTGGTCGTCGGTCAGCAGCAGGCGCGGCGCGCGCTCGGGGGCCAGCACGCGCAGAGGGTGCGGTTCGAAGGTGACGACCGCCGCCGGCTCGCCGGCGGACCGCGCGCGGCGCACGACCTCGTCCAGGATCGCCTGGTGGCCGCGGTGCAGCCCGTCGTAGAAGCCGATCGTCGCGACCAGCCGCCGTCCGCCCGGCAGCGGCAGCTGCTCGAGCCGGTCGACGACGATCACGCGCGGGCCCAGAGCCAGAACACGGCCTGCAGCGCGAGGTTGGCGTAGAGCCCGGCGATCAGGTCGTCGGCCATGATCCCCCAGGCTCCCGGCAGGGCCTGCGAGCGGCCGGCGGGGAAGGGCTTCACGACGTCGAAGGCGCGGAACAGGAAGAACGACAGCGCCAGCGCCGCCAGGGTGTGGGGCACGAGGAACGTCGCCACCAGGTAGCCCGCGGTCTCGTCGATCACGACCTGGCCGGGGTCCTTGCGGCCCCAGCGGCTCTCCGCCCCGCGCGCGGCCCAGAGGCCGAGCACGGCGATCGCGACGGTGGCCGCGGCGTGCAGCGGCGCCGACCCGATCCACCACAGCAGCAGCACCAGCGGCACGCTGGCCAGCGTCCCGGCCGTGCCCGAGGCGAAGGGGGAGTAGCCGCTGCCGAACCAGGTCGCCAGCACGGTCTCGAGCCGGGTCACCGCGTGGCTCCGCCCGGCGCGAGGCGCGCGACCAGCTCGTGCGGGCCGGCCTCGACGACCGTCCCGTCGACCAGCGTGCCCGGCGCGAGCGCACCGCCGCCGATCACGACGACCCGCCCGTCGACCTCCGGCGCCTGTCCCCGCCAGCGCGCGACCGCGTCGCGCGGCGAGTCCTCGTCCGGCCCCTCGACCAGGAGCTCGAGCGTGCTCCCGATCCGGGCCCGGTTGCGCTCGTGAGCGGCCGAGGCCGCGATCTCCTCGAGCGCCTCCCGCCGCTCTTCCTTCAGCTCCTCGGGGACGTCGTCCTCGAGCGCGAAGGCGGTCGTCGCCTCCTCGTGCGAGTAGGTGAAGACGCCGACCGCGTCGAGCCCGGCCGTCTGGACGAAGGCGCAGAGCTCGTCGAATTCGGCCTCGGTCTCGCCGGGGAAGCCGACGATGAAGCTCGAGCGCACGCCCGCGCCGGGGAGCGCGCTGCGCAGCGCCTCGAGCTGCGCCCGGTGCGCCTCGGCCGAGCCCGGCCGGTTCATCCGCTGCAGCGTGGCGCGGTGCGCGTGCTGCAGCGGCAGGTCGACGTACTCGACCAGCCGCGTCGAGCGCGCCAGCGCCTCGAGCAGCCGCCGCGAGATCCGCCCCGGGTAGAGGTAGTGCAGCCGGATCCAGCGCGGAACCTCGGAGAGCGCCTCGAACGACTCGATCAGCTCGGCCAGGCCGTCGCGCAGCCCGAGGTCGCGGCCGTAGCCGGTCGAGTCCTGGGCCACCAGGTTCGCCTCGACCACCCCCTCGCGCGCCAGTTGCGCCAGCTCGGCCCCCAGGTCGGCGATCGAGCGCGAGCGCATCCGGCCGCGGAAGGTCGGGATCGCGCAGAAGGCGCACTGCTGGTTGCACCCTTCCGCGATCTTGACGAACGCCGTCCACGGCGGGGAGAGCCGCAGCCGCGGGTCGGTCGCGTCGAACAGCCCGGTCGCCGGCCCGGGCTCGGGCGCGGCCGCCGGCAGCACGGCCAGCCCCGGCTTGTGCTGCGGCATCGAGTGGTGGATCCGCTGGATCCCGTCGAGCCCGATCAGCGCGTCGAGCTCGGGGATCTCGCGGGCCAGCTCGCCGCCGTAGCGCTGGACCAGGCAGCCCGCCGCCACGACCTGCCGCCCGTCGCCCCCCTTCTTCCACTGCACGGCGTCGACCAGCGCCTCGACCGACTCGGCGCGCGCCTTGTCGATGAAGGCGCAGGTGTTGACCACGAGGGTGTCGGCGGCGTCGGCCTCGGCCACGACCTCCCACCCCTCGGCCCGCAGCCGCCCCAGGATCAGCTCGCTGTCGACCTGGTTCTTGGGACAGCCCAGGCTGACCAGGGCGACGCGGCGAGGGGCGTGCTCGCGGCTCACGGGTACAACCGCTGGATCGTCCTCGGGTAGGGGATCGCCTCGCGCAGGTGCCGCGTCCCGGTGATCCACCCGACGACGCGCTCGATCCCCATCCCGAACCCGGCGTGCGGCACCGTCCCGTAGCGCCGGGCGTCGAGATACCAGCGGAAGGCCGACTCCGGCAGGCCGTGCTCCGCGATCCGCGCCTGCAGCAGCTCCGGGTCGTGGATGCGCTGGCTGCCCCCGATGATCTCGCCGTACCCCTCGGGCGCGATCACGTCGACGCAGAGCGCGCGGTCGGGCCGCTCCGGGTCGGGCTGCATGTAGAAAGCCTTCACCTCGACCGGGTAGCGGTGGATCATCACCGGCCGGTCGAAGGGCTCGCCCAGGATCGTCTCGTCCATCGCCCCCAGGTCGGAACCCGGGACGAACGGCGGCGCGCCGGCCTCCTCGGCCCGCTTCACGTTCTCCGGCCGCGTCAGGATCGCCGCCGCCTCGTCGTAGGACAGGCGCGGGAACGGGGGCACGACCGACTCGAGCTTCGAGGTGTCGCGCTCGAGGACCTTCAGCTCCTCGGCCCGTCGATCGAGCACCCGGGCCACGATGTAGGAGACCATCTCCTCGGCCAGCGCCATCGCGTCGTCGAGCGTGGCCCAGGCCATCTCCGGCTCGATCATCCAGAACTCGGTCAGGTGCCGCCGGGTCTTGGACTTCTCGGCGCGGAAGGTCGGCCCGAAGCAGTAGACCTTGTCGAACGCCATGCAGGCCGGCTCGAGGTAGAGCTGGCCCGACTGCGAGAGGTAGGCCTTCTCGTCGAAGTAGTCGGTCTCGAACAGCGTGCTGGTCCCCTCGCAGGCCGCGGGGGTCAGGATCGGCGAGTCGATCAGCACGAATTCCCGGTCGTACATGAAGTCGCGGATCGACTTCTCGACCTCGTCGCGGACCCGCAGGATGGCCCACGGGCCGCGGTGGCGCAGCCAGAGGTGGCGGTGGTCGAGCAGGTACTCGACTCCGTGCTCCTTCGGGGCGATCGGGTAGTCGGGCGAGTTCCCGGCGACCTCGAACGACTGGACCTGCAGCTCGAACCCCCCGGGCGCGCGCCGGTCGGCCCGCACCGTCCCGGTGACGACCACCGAGGTCTCCTGCGTCGCGCCGTCCATGCGCGCCAGGGCCGCCTCGCCGACGTCCTGCAGCGATGCGACGGTCTGCACGATTCCCGAGCCGTCGCGCACCACGACGAATGCGATCTTCCCCTTCGAGCGGACGTGCGTCACCCAGCCGCGGACCGCGACCACCTGGCCCTCGTGGCGGCCGAGATCCTTGATGCGGACGGCCTGGGTCACCGGATCAGTCCTCGGTCTCGTGCGGCTTGTACTCGGCCTGCAGCTTGGCCTGGATGTCGGCCGGCACCCGCTCGTAGTGGTCCAGCTCCATCAGGTACTGGCCGCGGTCCGAGGTCAGCGACTTGAGCGTCGCCGCGTACTCGAGCATCTCGGCCATCGGGACCTGCGCGCGCACCACGGTCCGGCCGCTCGCGTTGTCCGAGCCCTGGACCTTGCCGCGGCGCCGGGTCAGGTCGCCCAGGATGTCGCCCATGCACTCGTCGGGACAGGTCACGACGACCTTCATGATCGGCTCGAGCACGACCGGCCCGGCCTTCTGCACGCAGAGCTTGAAGACCTCGCGTCCCGCGACCTGGAAGGCGATGTCCTTCGAGTCGACCGGGTGCTCCTTGCCGTCGAAGATCACGGCCTTGACGTCGACCATCGGGTAGCCGGCGATCGCGCCGCCGTCGAGCACCCTGTGCACGCCCTTCTCGATCGACGGCCAGAAGTTGCGCGAGATCGAGCCGCCGAAGATCTCCGACGCGAACTCGAACCCCGCGCCGCGGGGCTGCGGGTCGATCCGCATGTGGACCTCGGCGAACTGGCCGGCCCCGCCGGTCTGCTTCTTGTGGCGGTACATGTCCTGCGCGCTCTTGGTGATCGTCTCGAGGTAGGGGACCTTGGGCTTCTCGAGCGTCGCCTTGACGTTGGCCCGCTTGGCGATCTTGTCGAGCGCGATCTTGACGTGGTCGGCGCCGAGCCCGGCCAGCATCAGCTCGTGCGAGCGCGGGTCGCGGTCGAGCTTGAGGGTCGGGTCTTCCTCCGCCACGCGCTGCAGCGCGGCCGAGATCTTCTCGTCGTCTCCCTTGGCCTCGCCCTTGATCGCGTAGGCGATCATCGGCCGCGGGAACGGGATCGGCGGCAGCTGCGCGCCGTGCGCCTTGTCCGCGACCAGCGTGTCGCCGGTGTGGGTGTCCTTGAGCTTGACCAGCATCGCGATGTCGCCCGCCTTCGCCTCGGTCAGCTTCTCGCCGGCCTTGCCGTGCGGGACCGCGAGTCCGCCGAGCTTCTCGGCGACGCCGCGCCGCGCGTTCCAGCCGTTCTGGTCCGCGGTGAGCGTGCCGGAGAAGACCCGGACCAGCGAGATCCGGCCGGCGAAGGGGTCGATGTAGGTCTTGAAGACCTGCGCCGTGAGCGGGCCCGCGGGATCGGCGGCGCGCTCCGCCTCCTCGCCCGACTCGAGCTTCACCACCACCGGCGGCCGGTCGGCGGGCGCGGGGGCGAACTGCACGAGGGCGTCCAGGAGGTGGTGCACCCCCACCATCGCGGTGGCGGCGGTCGCGTAGATCGGGAAGAGCTTGCGCCCGGCGATCGCCTTCTGGAGCCCGGCCGCGAACTGGACGTCGTCGAGCGTGCCGTTCTCGAGGAAGGCGTTCATCAGCTCGTCGTCGCTCTCGGCGACCGCTTCCAGCAGCTTCTCGCGCGCCTCGTCGAACTCCCCCTTGATCTCCGCGGGGAGGTCGGCGACCTGCACCTCCGGCGAACCGGGCCGGGACAGGTAGGCCTTGCCGGTGACCAGGCAGGCGACGCCCTGGAGCCGGGACTCCTCGCCGATCGGCAGCGCGACCGGGAGCGCCGCCCGGCCGAAACGCTTCGCGGCCAGCGCGGCGGCGTCGGCGAACGAGGCGCGCTCGCGGTCGAGCGCCGAGATCGCGATCAGCACGGGCAGGGCGGACTTCTCCGCGTCTTCCCACATCCGCTCGGTCTGGACCGCCACGCCGTCGATCGCGTGCACGAGCAGCAGCGCCGCGTCCGCGGCGCGCATTGCGGCCGCGGCTTCGCCGATGAAGTTGGCGTAGCCCGGGGCGTCGACCAGGTTCAGCTTGGTGTCCTTCCACTCGGCGGCGGCGACGGCGAGGGACATGCTCACCTTGCGCTCGATCTCGTCGGGGTCGAAATCGGTCAGCGCGCTGCCCTCCGCGACCGAGCCCAGCTTGTCGGTCGCGCGGGCCGCGAAGAGCAGGGAGGAAACGAGGCTGGTCTTGCCGGCGTGGCCGTGACCGACGAAAGCGATGTTCCGGATGTCGCGCGTGTCGTAGACCTTCATGCTCCTGTCGCTCCTGGCGGAGGGGTGGCCCGCCGGCGCAGGCGGCCGCGGCGCGAAGCTCCCCACGGCGCGTCAGGCCTCGGCTGCGCGGCGCGGGAGGCGCCGCGGTCGGCGCGCGCGAGCGGGGAGCGATCGGCGGGATTTCCGGCCAACCTGGCAAAAACCGGAACTTTAGAGGCCCCGGGCGGAAGGGTCAAGCGAGCCGCCGGCGGGCGGCGGACGGCTCGTCCGCGGCGGTGCGCCGGCCCATATTGGCGGTGTGAGGGCCCCGTTCGCAGCCGCCTGCCCGGTCACGGGCGAACCCACCTCCGGCCCGCCGCGGCCGGCGTCCGGCGCCCGCTCCGCGCCGCTGCCCGCCGGCTTCTGGCGCGGGCCGGCCACGGTCGGGGGGGAGGAGGCGACCAGCGGGGCCGAACTGGAGGGGATGCCGTGCCCGCACTGCCGCGAGCGGGCCGCGCAGGCGCTCCCTTCGGGGGGCGGGTGGTGCTCCGCATGCGGCGGCCTCGTCGCGCCCGGAGGCGGGGCCGAGTCGATCTGCCGGGCCTGCGCGCGGCCCCACGGCACGGTCTCCGGCCGCGCGCGGTCCTGCGCGGGGGATCGCGAGGAGCCCGGCACGGACGCCGGCGAGCGGCACGCAGCCCGGCTGCGGGAACTGCTCGCCGCGCGCTTCGACGCG
>CAYZDB010000102.1:0-3769 GCA_964476985.1 uncultured Acidobacteriota bacterium
TCCGAGGGCGCGAGCAGCGACGCGGGCGTCGGCGCCGCATCGAGCTGCTCGAGCGGCCAGAACCAGAGCGCACACCAGATGTCGAAGGCATCGCGCACGCACGCCAGCGCCGGATCGGGCGCCACCTGCTTGCGCCAGAGCTCCGCCCGCTTGTCGGGCTGCGACGCCGGCACCTTGCGCAGCCGCCGGTAGAGCTCGCGCACGCGCTCGATCGCGGCCTTCACCTCGTCCTCGGACACGGCGGAGGGGAAGAGCGGGGCCTGGCCCCGAAGCCGCTCGACCTGCTCGGCGACGACCTGATTGCGCTTCTCCTTGAGCGCCTTCGCCCACACGTCGCCCTCGTGGGTCACGCCGCGCCACTTCTCGTCGGGGCTCTGGCGCCACCAGGCGAGCAGCGGGTAGTCGCGGAAGCGATCGAGCCAGGTTCCCAGCAGCGCGTCGCCGCAGCGCAGCTTGTGGTCGAGAAACGTGAAGGGCAGACGGCGGTCGAGGGTCTCGACCCAGAGCGCGACGCGCGCCAGCTCGACGGCGAGCGGGTCCCGGTCCACCCCGTAGAGACAGTGCTCGACCACCGCCCGCCGGACTATCGCTTCGAGCCGCTCTTCGAGTCCCTCCGTCGGCAGGCTGCGGTCGGCCTCGGGCAGGAGGTCGCATCGCACGGTCGAGCGGCCGCTCGCCCGGTCGATGCGGTCGTGGACGTGGAGCGACGCGACGACCGCCTCGGTGAGAACGCGCAGCGCGGCGACCAGGAACGAGCCCGACCCCATGGCGGGGTCGCAGATGGTGAGCGAGAGCAGCGCTTCGGGCGTCCGAACGCGACGGGCGCCTCCGTCTTCCTCGTGGATCAGCGGCTCGAGCGTGCGACGCACGGTGGGCAGCGTGAGCTGGGGCCGGGTGTAAAAGGTGCCGGCGCCCTTGCGCGTGCCGCCCCAGCGCACGAGGTAGAACTCGCCCGGAAGCTTCACGTCGGCGACGAGCTGCTCGGCGGCGGCATCGCGCTCTGCCTCCCAGGTGGCTCGGGCCTCCGCGGAGCGGCCTCGCGGCCTACGGACGAGCTTGCCTGCATCCACGGCGCGCCGGCCCCAGGCGATGGCCCGCGCGCAGGCGGCGGCGCGGGCGTCGTCAACCGTCTCGCCGGCCTCGGCGGCGGCCGGACCGCCGTCTTCCTGGCTCTCGTCGTCAGCCTCCGCGGCGTCACTCTCCGCCGGGCCGTCGTCCGCGTCTTCCTCGCCCTCGCTTTCTTCCTCCTCGCTCGCGGCCTGCTTTTTGATCTTGGCCTTCTCGACCAGGGCGGCGAGCGCCTTCTCGTCCATGGCCTCCAGTCGGTCGAGCGGAAGCGCGGGCTGATCGCCGAGGTTCAGGAAGAGGACGGGCGCGGCGCCGGCGCGGTGCAGCTCGTAGTCGAGCAGGCCTTCGTAGAGGATGCCGATGTACTCGCTCGTCAGCTCGGTGAAGTCGACGGGCGCGGCGACGGTGCGCCAGCCCGCGCCCTCCCGGAGGCGCTGCGTCGTCCGCGTGAGCAGCACCAGGATGCGATGGATGACGTCGTCGTCGGGCGGCTCGGCGAGCGCTTCGAGCAGCGCGAGCGCTCGTTGCACGCCGTCGCCTTCGGCGTCTCCCGGGCGGAAGAGCTCGCCGCCGTAGGCCGGGAGCGTCACCGCGGGATGGGGCGAGCCCTGGTGGAGCAGGCGGAAGAGGGCCAGGAGGCGCGGCCAGGCCATGTGGCGCGCGCGGCGCCGCTCGGACGTCTGGCGGTCGAGCTGGTCGAGCAGCGCGCGCAGGCCGTAGGCCCGATGGTAGACCGGGCTCTCCACGGGGAGCAGCTCCCGCGCCTCCGCGAAGAGGGTGACGACGAGCCGCATCACAAAGTGACAGGCGGCGACGTAGAGGTCGCTGCCTTCGTGCGCGTGCCAGGCCGGCGCGATGAGCGGCTGGCGGCTCCGGAGCAGGGTCTCGACGGCGCGGCGCACGCGCTCGCCGAGCTCGCCCGAGAGCTTCGCCTGCCCGCGGCGGGTGTCGCGGATGGACGCGAGGAGCGGGCTCGCCTCGGCGCCCGCCCGCTGAAGGGAGGCCGGCGAGAGAATGCGCCTGAGTACCGCCAGCTCCCCGGTGAGCTGGTCGGCCGCGAGCCAGCGCTCGGCCTCCCACTCGGCCCAGGCGAGGCTGTCCGCGTCGGCCCAGACGAGGCGCACCTGGAGCCCGTTGGTGAGGATCCCGATCGGCAGAGCGCGGCGGCGCAGGTACTCGACCACCTGCGCCGCAGGACGCCGACCCATGCCAACACCGATGCGCGTGACGGGCGTGGTGAAGACGACGAGGGTTTCGCCGTCCGGGCCCGTCCAGCGGCGCCGGGGCTTGAGCACGGTTCCGTCGAGGAGCTTCTCCGCGTCGGCCGCGCCGAGCGCATGGCCCTTCTGCCAGCCCCCGCGCAGGCCGCACGCCTCCTCGAGCACGATGTCGAGAAGCGCGCTCACCGCTGCGGCGTCGGGCTTCTCTCGATCGAGCGCGACCAGTGCGGCGCGCAGCCGATCGGCGAGGCCCCGCAGCGGCTCGCTGGGCTCGGGCAGCGCATCGAGCGCGACGGGCGAGAGCAGGTTCCCGCCGTGGCGCAGCGCGGTCCAGGCGTCGTGGAGGCTCACGCGCCGCTCCGGGGGAGGCGGATCTCGACGGCGATGGGATAGACGCGTGCTTCGCCGCGCAGCGCGTAGCGGCGGGGCAGCACCTGCTCGAGCGTTCGCGCCGCCTCGACCGCCAGCCGCTGCTGGACCTGCTCGTAGTGACTCCTGCGCAGTGCCAGCTCGGCATCGAGATCGGCGAGGCGCTTCTGTATCTCCTGGTCGACCTCGGCAAAGAGCGAGAGCTGGCGGGCCTTGGCGCGGAGCTTCTCGGCCTCCTTGGTGATCCGCGCGAGCTGGTTCTCGCCGATCGCGAGCTCAAGCTCCTTCTTTCGGCGGTCGAAGCGCTTGCGCTCCCCCTCGCGCACCGCATCGCCAGACCGCTTCATCCTTTCTGCCAGCGAACTCGTCAGCTCGGCCTGCAGCGAGCACACGCGGTCCTTCAGCGCCTCCTCGACCTCATCCCAGATTTCGCGCGCTGCATCGCGATCGGCGGCGGTCGCCGCCGTAGCCCAGTCGCGGGCAGGGCGGTGCGACAGCGCGGCGCCGAGCTGGCCGCCCCTCACGGGGAAGGCCAGCGTCCGCACCCAGTGGTGGCAGGGCTCGCGCAGCTCGTTCACCGCGAGCTCCTCGATGGTCAGGAGCACCAGCGCATCGGCGCCGCCCGGCACCTCTCCCGTACGCGCCGCCCAGCGAGTCGCGGCGCTCGGCCCGCCCGGAAAGCGGTAGCGCGCAAAGGTGGACATCACCCGGTGATAGATGGCGTCGCCCAGGTGCAGCAGGCGCGAGTCCGGCTCGGGGATATAGACGGGGCGGCCGCCTCGCGGCTTCACATAGTGGGCCGGGTCGAAGACGAGGGCGAGCAGCGGCCCCGTCGGCCCCCCTTCTCTCAGAGCCTGGTCGACCAGCTCCTGCCAGAGCGCGGGAACCGGGTGCACGAGACGCTCGCGCCCGACGCCGTCGGGCTGCAGGCGCGGGCGACCGGCCTCGATGGCGAGCGCGGTCTCGAGCGTGTCGCGCAGGGTCCCGGGCGAGAGGTCAAGCTCGGCTTTCAGGCGCTCGAGCTCGGCAAGGTCCTCGGCGCCGGGCAAGGGGCTGCCTGGCGGCAGGTCGTCCGCGGCCTCGGCGTTCGCCGCGCGGGCGTGACCGATCAC
>CAYZDB010000102.1:3779-9500 GCA_964476985.1 uncultured Acidobacteriota bacterium
CTCGCTCGCGGTGGCGTCCTCCTCGGCGTCGAAGTGCGCGAGGATCGCCTCGGCGAAGATCTCGTCAGTAACGACACGGTCCTCGCGCGTGCGGCTGCGCTTCTCCAGAACCTTGCCAAGGAAGCGCATCGAGCCGTCGTCGGTGCTGTCGAAGTGAAATACGAAGACATCTCGCTCCTGCCCGTGGCGATCGAGCCGGCCGTTGCGCTGCTCCATGCGCGCGGGGTTCCAGGGGATGTCCCAGTGCAGCAGGTGGCGGGCGGCGCGCTGGAGGTTCAGGCCCTCGCCGGCGGCGTCGGTCGCGACGAGGACGCGAGCGGGGCCGCGCGGGTCGTTGAAAGCACGCTTCACCGCGTCGCGCTCTGTGTCCTTCATACCGCCGTAGAGTGCGAGCAGCCAGTCGCCTCTCCCGTAGCGCTCGCGCAGGCGAGCGCGCAGATAGTCGAGCGTGGCCAGATACTCGGTGAAGACGACGAGGCGCTCGTCGCTGCGCCAGGTGCCGGTCTCGCGGATCTTCTCGTCGATCAGGGCCTCGAGCGCGCGGAAGCGGGCATCGGCCCTCACTTTCCCCGCCCGTTCAGCGACCTCGGCCGTGTGCTCAGCCGGATCGAGCCCGGGTGGCACGCGGGTCACGCCGATCGCGGCGACCTGGAGCGAGACCCCCGCGATCTCGGCTGCCACTGCGCTCTGCCACTGGCGAAGCCAGGCCCCGACAGTGCGGTCGGTGTGGCGCTGGCGGCTCTCGCGCTCGGCGTCGTCGTCTGTGTCGCCGGCCTGCGCCGCACGCGCGCGGGTCACGGCGCTGGCGGTCGCCTCCTCGGAGGACGCTTCGACCCCTTCCAGCAGGGTCAGCCAGCTCTGACCGAACGCCCACGGACCCGAGAGCAGGCGCTTCTGCAGCACCTCGGTGGCAAACCCCGCAGCAGTGCGGTCCTGGTGGTCCGCACCGCGGAGCGCGAGCCTGAGCGCCTTGCTGAAGTCACGCACCGCAAGCTGGAGCGCTCGCTCGTGAGCGCCGAAGTGCAAAGCGGGGAGTGCGGCTACGTGGCGTTCCGAGAACCGGGGAGGCTCACCCAGCGCGGTGTAGCAGGCGTTCACCTCGCTCTTGAGGCGGCGGATCACCGACTCTCCGACACGGCGGCGGTCCTCGCTGTCGAGCTCGGACTTGCGCGTGAAGCGCACCGGGTCAAGCGCTTCGAGCAGGCCTGAAAACGATCGAGTGTGGCCATTGTGCGGCGTGGCCGTGAGGAAGATACGGTGCTCGAACCAGGGCGCGATGCGCTGCAGCATCTGCGACACGTCCGAGTCCGAGCCGAAGCTCGCCGGAGCGAGGTTGTGGGCCTCGTCGACGATGAGAAGGTCCCAGCGCAGGTGTCCGTCGACATCGGGCTCTCCTGCTGCGCGGAACTGCTCGAGCACGTCAGGCTGCTTGAGGTAGTGGTAGCTGGCGATGATGCGGTCGTGGGTGCGCCAAGGGTTCGCATCGATCCCGATCTCGCGCTGGAGCCGGAGCGTCTGGGGCCGATCGACCAGCTCGAAGGGGAGCGCGAACTTCTCCTGCATCTCGTCGCGCCACTGGCTGCGGAGTGCCGCGGGGCAGAGCACGAGTACGCGGCGGATGCGGCGCCGCAGCATCAACTCGCGGAGCACCATGCCTGCCTGGATGGTCTTGCCGAGACCGACGGCATCGGCCAGCAGCAGGGCCACGCGGGGCATCTCCAGAGCGCGAAGCACGGGAACGAGCTGATAGGCCTCGGGATGGATGGCGCCGTAGAGCGGCGCGGCGAGCGGCGGCCGATCGTTGTCGAGCCCTGAGAAGGGCAGCGACGGCGTGAGCGCCGACCAGCGCGACGCGCGCACCATCGCGTCGAACTCGCGGAGGTCCATCGGGGCGCTGTCCTCGACACGAGGCAGCGACGCGGGCTCGAGGACCTCGGTGCCCGGCTCGACCTCCCACAGCACCTCGTCGGACTCGGCACCGGTCCCGTCGGTGTACTCGACCTCCACGAGGTGGAAGCGACCGGACTCGTCGGCGTCGAAGGGCTGGACCGCCGCGATCATCGCCCTGCGGTTTCGGACGACGGCCATCATGCCTTCGCGGGGGGGCGTGGTAGTCACTTTGCTCCCTCGGCTGACATGTGCGCGATCTCTCTCTCGCAGCCCGTCGAGGTCATGGCCTTGTACGCGCCGGCACTTTTCGAATCAGCGCCGCACTTCTGCGCCGCCATCAACCTCGGCCACTGCTGTCCGGACTCGCGGAGATGAGCGACGCAGACGTGGCACACGCGACGTACTGCCATCCCATGATCGTCGCCCGTTCTGTGGCCAGCTGATGGCAGACACTCGCTCATCGTCTTGGAGCCTTATCTAGCCCCGACTTCCGCGGCCAAGCCCCGCGCTCGGCGGAGCGACCCCCCTCCCCGCTCCCCGCCTCGACCCAAGCGTCAACTTCCGAGAGCTTGAAGCGCAGGAGGCGCCCCACCTTGCGGGCGGGAAGACCGCGGCTCTCGACCCAGCGATAGATGGAGTCCTTGCCCACGCCGAGATGGGCGGCCACGTCATCGGCCCCGACCCAGCGCTCGTCCTGCGCCACTCAGCCGCTCCCTTGCCAGTTGTGACCACGAAAGTCGCTCATTGCGGACGAAAGTAGACAATCATGGGTACCCCGCGGTCAAGGGCGCCCACGGCGATTGCCGCTCTTGACCAAACACCCTTCATGATCGACGGGGCGTATCACGATGACATACGATTCGGGCGGATGGACCCTTACCGAGGCGGCGCGACTGCTCCGGGAGCCGCACTGGCCCGGCTCGCGGGCCAGGCGGGCCCGGAAGCCGGTTCGGATCCTTTGCGATGGTGGAGGCGGTGGGAATCGAACCCACGTCCGAGGATGGTCTACGACGGGCTTCTACACGCTTAGCCGCTTCTTTTGGATCTCGCCTCGCGCGCTCCGAAGGGCAGGATCGCGTCCGGCCAGCCCATTGATCTCGCTCTCGGCGGGTGGGCCGCCCACCTCGAGCCAGCCCGCGTACATTGACGCCCTGACTCCCACCCACGGGCGGATCGGAGAGGACGCACCGCCTTTAGTTAGGCAGCGATTGCGTAGTTGGTGTTGGCGTTTATTAAACGTCCCGTTTTTAACGAGGACCGGGAGCCTCGGCGTGCCACCCGCGCTTTCCGATCCCCGTCGAGTCCTTTCGCCCCCACGGGTGCGCGTTGACGATCAGAGGGTAAGACCGGGGGCCCCCGGTTGCAAGCTGGAGGCGGGCGGCCGGCGCGGGGAGCGCGGCCCGCCGCCGCCGGCCCTCACTGCGCCACGAACTCGACGAACAGGACTTCGGCCACGCCGTCGTCCGGCAGCGTCCGGTTGATCTCGCGCCGCAGCTCGTCGCGCAGCGCGTCCCGGGCGCCGGGGCGCGTCACCTCCTCGTAGGACCTGGCCGACAGCACCGAGAGGATCCGGTCGCGGACGCGGGCGCGCGTCAGCTCGTCGTGCTGCAGCTCGCGCGCGAGCCGCGGGTCGCTCACCACCGCGCGGACCGAGGCCCGCAGGTAGCGCTCGACGCCGGGGTCGGCGAGGTTGACCACGAAGGGGTCGAAGGCGACCAGCGACGGCGATGCGGAGGCGGACGCGGAGGCGGACGCGACGGCCGAGTCGCCCGGGGCCTCCGCCCCGCCCGCGCCGCCGCGCAGCAGCAGCGCCGTGGTCCCGCCCGCGGCGGCGACGGCCAGCAGCGCGCCGGCGAGGAAGAGCAGCGGGACCCGCCGTCCGGTTTCGCCCTCGGGCTGGACCTGTTGCGACAACGCGGCTCCTCGCGCGGCCGGCGCTCAGGGCCCGGCGCGGAGCAGGATCTCGACCCTCCGGTTCCGCTGGCGCCCCTCTTCCGTCGCGTTGTCGCCGACGGGGCGGGTGTCGGCGTGGCCCACCGCCTCGAGCCGCGCCGGGGCCAGGCCGTGCGCGGCCAGGAACCGGACCACCGCCCCGGCGCGCGCCGCCGACAGTTCCCAGTTGCTGGGGAACGCCGCGCCGCGGACCGGCAGGTTGTCGCTGTGCCCCTCGACCGTCGCCCGCGCGCCGGACTCGCGAACCAGCGCCGCGATCCGCGCCAGCGGCGCACCGGCTTCCGGCTCCAGCCGGGCGCTGCCCGGGCGGAAGAGCGGGCCGTTGCTCATCCGGATCCGCACCCCGCGGTCCTCGAGGATCACCTCGGCCCCCAGCTCCGGCGCCGCGTCGCGCAGCGCGTCGTGCGCCTGCTCGAAGATCCGGGCCTTGGCCTCGGCCGGCATCGCGGCCGGCCGGTCGAACAGCGTCGCGCCCGACAGGGGCGCTTCCGCGCGGCGCTCGGTCTGCGTGCCGAAGGCGTCGCGGATGTAGCCCGAGACGACCTTGAAGCGCTCCTGCTCCATCGTGCTGAAGGCCAGCAGCATGATGAAGAAGCAGAGCAGCAGCGACATCATGTCGCCGTAGGTCAGCATCCAGGCCGGCGCGCCCGGGCTCGGCGTCTCCTCTTCGAACATCGCCGCCAGGGGCTCGCGCCTCACGCCGCCTCCGTCCCCGCGCGCCGCTCGGCCCCCGGCCGCAGCGCGGGCGGGACGTGCGCGGTCAGCTTCTGCCGGACCGAGGCCGGGTGGTCGCCCTCGACGATCGCCAGGATCCCCTCCAGCACCAGCATCCGCGCCGCGACCTCCTCGCGGCTGCGGTTCTTCAGCTTCTCGGCCAGCGGCAGGCAGACCAGGTAGGCGATCAGCGAGCCGTAGAGCGTGGTCAGGATCGCCAGCGCCATCGCGGGACCGATCCGCGCCGGCTCGTCGAGCGTCGAGAGCATCTTCACCAGCCCGATCAGGGTCCCGATCATCCCGAAGGCCGGGGCCGAGGCGGCCATCCCCTCGAGCAGCTCCTGCCCGTAGCGGTGCCGCTGGACCAGGGCCGCGGTCTCGGTCTCGAGCATCTGGCGGATCGCGTCGGGCTCGTAGCCGTCGACCGCGAGCGCGACCGCGCGCGCCAGGAAGGGGTCGCGGATCGGGCGGCGCTCGAGCGCCAGGAGGCTCTCGCGGCGCGCGGTGCGCGCCAGCTCGACCAGCTCGGCGATCAGGTCGTCGGGGCGCGACGCCGTGCGCGTGAAGGCGTTGCGCACGACGGCGAAGGTCGAGAAGACCCGCCCCAGCGGGTTCTTAATGAAGGTCACGCCGAGCGTGCCGCCCAGCACGATCAGCAGCGAGGCGACGTCGACGAACTGCACCGGCCGGTCGCCCAGCGCCACGGCGGCGCCGATCAGGGCGACGGCCACGATCAGGCCGATGACGGTCGAGGCGTCCACGCGGGCTACCTGTCGTCTCCGTTCGAGGACCCGCCGCGGGGCGCGTGGCGCCGCAGCCGGGCCGCCAGCTCGGCGACCGCCGCCGGGTCCGCCGACGCCGCGCGGAGGTTGTTGTCGGCGACCTCGCGGTGCAGCTCCTCGCGGACGACGGGCACGTCGTCCGGAGCCTCGAGCCCGAGCCGCACCTGCTGCCCGCGGATCTCGACGACCTTGATCCGGATGTCTTTCCCGATCAGGAGCGACTGCCCTATCTTGCGGCTGAGGACGAGCATGCGGGGGACCTCCCTGTCCCGGAGTGCGCTGCGCCCTCCTCGGGCCGCGCCAGCTCGAAGCGGACCGGCCACTCGCCGTCGTCCAGGATCACCTGCTCCCCGCGCATCGTCTGCGGGTCGATCACCAGCGG
>CAYZDB010000103.1:0-1385 GCA_964476985.1 uncultured Acidobacteriota bacterium
TCGACCGCCTGACGGAAGGCCGCGGCGTGGGGGCCGTCGTAGGAGGCTTCGAGCGGGCTGTCGGAGACCGCCGTGAGGTTGCCGTCGAGGCCGATCGAGATCCTCACGGTGACCCACGCGTCGCCGACGCCTTCCTCGAGCGCGCGCTCCGGGTACTCCGGGAGCGGTTGCCGGCCGGTCGCCGGGACCGGGGGGTGGAAGTCGCCCTGGTCGGCGGTCCACTCCGGCAGCTTGGCCGACGGGTCGGGAAGGACGCGGTACGCGCTCGGCCCCAGGCGCGGAGCGGACGCGGGCGGTGGAGCCGGCGCAGGCGGCGCCGCCGGAGTCGGCTCTGGCCGCTGCCGTGAGGCGCAGCCGCCGGCTACGAGCAGTACGACGAGGGCTGCCGGCCGAAAGGACAGGGTCACGCGGCACCCGAACGGACGGAATCGACGGGGCGATCGCTCCACCGGCGCATCCTACCCGCGCCCGGCAGGGCCTACAATCGCGGCATGTCTCGCGCCCGCGGTCGGATGGCCGGGCTGCTCGCCCTCGCGGCGCTGTCAAGCGACGCAGCCGCCGCCGCTGCAGTCGTGCGCGTCGTCGACGAGCGCGACGCACCAGTTGCGGGCGCGACGGTGCTCTGCTGGACGGGCGCGAAGTTCGCCGACCTGACCGGTCCCGACGGCACCGTTCCGGTGCCCGACACCTGCACGGAGGTCCGCTGCGAGCAGGCCGAGCAGGGGATGCCTCCGGTGCAGGTTTCGGTGCGTGACGCGCAGGCGGTCGGCCGGCTGCAGCGCGGTGCGGTGGTCGTCATCACGCCCGCGCCCTCCGAGTCGGACCGGTCGTTGCAGGTGCTTGCGATCCGCGACGACGGGTCCGTCGGCGGGAGCCTCCACCTGTCCGGGGATCCGGCATGGCGCGCGGCGCTGTCGCGCCGGGTCGGACCGATGGCCCCGGGGCGGTACGTGCTGGACGTGACCGTCACCAGCGAGCCGGGTTGGTCGTGCGCGCGCGAGCTGGGTGTGCTGACGGCCGGGGAAACGCTGGTCGGCCTCGTCTACCGCGCGCCGCTGACGATCCGCGGGCGGGTGCTCACCTCCTCGGGCCGGGCGGCGCGCGGCGAGATCGTGCGGGTGCGGTCTGCGACCGCGTCCCCTGGTGGGACCGGGGAGAGCACCTGGATCTGCTCGACGGCGCGCTGGTCGGGCGAGCCGCTGACCGGGGACGACGGGTCGTTCGCGCTGCGCGTCGACCCCGGCGCGTGGCCGGTCACGATCGAGGTCGGCCACCCGCGGGACGAGGAGGGGACGACTCTCGTCGTCCTCGAAGCGCCGCCGGCGGGAGACCTGACGATCACGCGTCGGCCCGCTCCCTACGAGAAGGGGTACGCCGCGCCGGCC
>CAYZDB010000103.1:1395-9465 GCA_964476985.1 uncultured Acidobacteriota bacterium
CCACAACGCCGCGCGCCGGCCCCCCGGCGGGACGGGGCGCGCGGGACTCACTCCGCGGAACTGGCGCGTCAGGCCTGCGCCGCCGCCGCGATCTGCTTCTTGACCCAACCGGTCGTGACGCTCTTCGGCCGCTCGAGCGGCATCCCCATCGCGCGCGCCCAGACCAGGTGCGCCAGGGTGCCGATCGCGCGGGAGACGCCGAACAGCACGGTGTAGTAGTCGTACTCGGTCATGCCGTAGTGGACCAGCAGCACGCCGGAGTGGGCGTCGACGTTCGGCCACGGGTCCTTGGCCTTGCCCTGCTCGAGCAGGATCGGCGGGACCACGTCGTAGAGCATCGCGACGATCTGGAACAGCTCGTCCTTGGGCATGTGCTTCAGCGCGAACTCGCGCTGGGCGGTGTAGCGCGGGTCGGTCTTGCGCAGCACGGCGTGGCCGTAGCCCGGGACGACCTGGCCGCTGTTGAGCGTGTCCCAGACGTACTTGTGCAGCACTTCCTTGCTCGGCACGCCGCCGCCCAGCTCTTCCTGGACCGCCATGATCCAGCGCAGCACTTCCTGGTTGGCGAGGCCGTGCAGCGGGCCGGCCAGGCCGTTCATCCCGGCCGCCAGCGCGAGGTAGGCGTCCGACAGCGCGGAGCCGACCAGGTGGATCGTGTGGGCGCTGACGTTGCCGCCCTCGTGGTCGGCGTGCAGCACCAGGTAGAGCCGCAGCAGCTCGGCGAACTGCTTGTCGTCGTAGCCCAGCATGTGGGCGAAGTTGGCGCTCCAGTCGAGGTCCTTGGGGCCCGGCGGGATGTGCACGCCGCCCTTGTAGCTGCGGCGGTAGATGTACGAGGCCAGCAGCGGGAGCGACGCGAGGAGGTTCATCGCGTCCTCGTACATCGGGTCCCACAGCTCGGTCTTGGCCAGCCCCTCGCGGTACTTCTTCGCGAACAGCGAGTCGGTCTGCATCGCGTTGATGCCGATCGAGAACTGGGTCATCGGGTGGCAGTCGACCGGCAGCGCGTCGAGCGCCTTCTTGACGTGGTCCGCGAGCTTCTCGCGGCTCCGCCACTCCTTCGTGATCTCGGCCGCCTGCTCGGCGGTCGGGACCTCGCCGATCAGCAGCAGGTAGAACAGCGCCTCGGGGAGCGGCTCCTCGCCACCCTTGATCTTGGGGAGGGCCTCGCGCAGCTCGGGGATCGACATCCCGCGGAACCGGATCCCCTCGACCGGGTCGAGAGCCGACGGCTCCCAGACCATGCACTTGATGTCGCGCATGCCGCCGTAGGCCTGGGCCAGGGTGACGTCGGCGATCTTCATGTTGCCGTGCTTGGCGAGGATGTCCTTCACCTCGGCGCGCAGCGCCTTGGCCTTCTCGGCGAACTTCTCTTTGAGCGTGGACATGCGGACTCTCCCTTTGGGGTGTGGATAAGCAATACAAACCAGGAAGTAACGAGGCGGTATTGTGGACCATTCCGACGGCCGAGAGAAGGGAGATAAACGAGGACGGGTGACAGGGTTTGTCGCGAGGAAAAGCCAAGCGAAAAGGGATCGGCCCGGGCCCGGGCCGGGCGCCGCGCCGGACGAGGAGCCGCCCCCGGTGCAGCCGCGCTCCGGACATACCCGGACGAATAAGGCAGTTGCTGCGAGGGTAACGCGGTAAGAAGGGCGCGTACGAGCCGCGGCCGCGTCCGGCCGCCAGCAGGAGCCTCATCCATGCGCCCTCGGTACTTCGCGGTCCGCCGCACCACGCTCGCCGTCTGCCTGCTCCTCCTCTCCGCCGGATCCGCGCGCGCCGCGGACTGGCTGCCGCTCCGAGCGGGAGCGGCGGGGACGGCGGCCGAGGTGCGGCTGGAGTCCGCGACGCCGGAGGTCACCACCGCGATCGTCGAGGTGCCGGGGCTGCGGGCCGAGGTCAAGGACAGCGTCGAGGGGGGCTTCGCGCAGCTCGCGTTCGACGGCGGGAACCTCGCGGGCGAGCTCGGACGCCCCGAGATCCCCGTGCTCCGCCGCCTCGTCGAGGTCCCGCCAGGGGCCGAGGTCCGCGTCCGGCTCGAGCTGCAGGGCGCGCCCGAGATCCGCGCGCTCTCGGCGTGGGGCCTGCCCGCGCGCCTCTGGCCGGTCCAGCCGCCGCGCGTGAAGACGCCGGGGCGCGGGCCCGCCCCCGCCTTCGCCTATGACGGCGCGCACTACGCGACGAGCGCGTTCCTGCCCGCGGAGCCGGTCGCGGTGGTCGACCGCGTGCGGATCCGCGACCGCGAGCTGGCGCTGGTCGAGATCCGCCCGGTCGCGTACAGCGCGGCCCAGGGCGCGCTGTCGTTCTGGACCCGCGCCCGGCTGATCGTCGAGACGCGCGGCGGCGACGCCTGCGCGCTCGGGCGCCCCGACACCCCGGCCGGCCGCGCGCTGGCGGCCGGCCTCGCGCTCAACCCGCCGCTCGCCGCGCCGCCCGCCTGCGGCAGCCGCGCCCCCCTGGCGCCGCTCGCGCCCGAGGCGTCGTCGGGCGCCGAGGGGCTGCTGGTGATCGTCCACGACAGTTTCTACGACGCACTCGCCCCCTTCCTCGACTGGAAGGAGCGGACCGGCTGGAAGGTCGTGGCGCGCCGGACCTCCGAGATCGCCGACGGGACGCCGACCGACGCCGAGGTCAAGCAGGTGATCCAGCAGGCCTGGGACAGCTGGACCGCGCCGCGGCTCACCGCGGTGCTGCTGGTGGGCGACACCGACTTCACGCCGATCCACCAGGGGAACGGCGGCGGCAACAGCCAGGTCACCGACAACTGGTACGCCTGCGTCTCCGGCTCCGACTACCTGGCCGACCTGGCGGTGGCGCGGATCTCGGTCCGCACGGCCCAGCAGGCGCAGGACGTGGTCGACAAGCTGATGACCTACGAGCGCGCGAGCTTCCCGGCGACCGCCTGGATCAAGCGCACCGGCTTCATCGGGACCGCGGACAGCGGCTACATCGGGATGATCGAGGCGACGCACGACTGGTGCATCGACACCTTCTACCGGCCCAACGGCTACGCCGCGACCTCCTGGTCGCACGGCTACCCGGCCTGCGACCGTCACTACAACAGCTACGACGCTGACACCTCCGAGATTGCCGCCTCGATCAACGAGGGACGGGCCTTCGTCAACTACTCCGGCCACGGCAGCAACACCTCGTGGCAGGGGCCGACCAGCCACGGCGGCTACGGCGCCAGCGACGTGCGGGCCAACACCAACGACGGGATGTACCCGTTCGTGATCGCCAACGCCTGCGTCACCGGCTCGCTGCAGGACACGGAGTGCTTCGCCGAGACCTGGCAGCGCGTCGCGCACAAGGGGGCGATCGCCTACCTGGGGGCCAGCAACAACTCGTACTGGAACGAGGACGACTACTACCAGCGCCGCCTCAACACGCACCTCTTCCCGATGGACGCCACGCCGCCGCTCGCGGTCGTCAACAACCGGGCCAAGGCCGACCTCTACACCCACTACGGCAACACCGGGACCGTCGCCTACTACGTCGACATGTACAACCTGCTGAGCGAGCCGACGCTGACGATGTGGACCCGGGCGCCGCGCCTGCTCGACGTCGCGCACGACGCCCAGCTCCCGGCGGGAAGCGACGCGCTGACGGTCACCGTCCGGCGCGCGGGGGCGCCGGTCGAGGGCGAGCTGGTCGCGGCGCGCAAGCCGGACGAGGGGATCCTGGCGGCCGGCTACACCGACGCCGCCGGCGTCGCGCTGCTGCACCTCGATCCGCCCCCGATGAACCCCGGCCCGATGCAGGTCACGGTGACCGGCCACGACGACCGGCCGTACGAGGGGACGACCGAGGTGATCCCGATGAACGGCCCGTGGCTGCGCCTGGCGGCGCACGCGGTGGACGACGCCGGAGCCGGCTGCGACGCCGACGGCGTGCCGGACGTCGGCGAGACCGTGGAGATCGCGGTGACGATCGAGAACATCGGCTCGGAGGCGGCGCCCGAGGCCTGGGCCACGCTGGCCGCGGGGGCCGACGTCGCGGTCCTCGACTCGCCGCGCCCGGCGGGGACGATCCTCTCCGGCGGGACCGCGCAGGTCACGTTCCACGCCCGGATCGGCGCCGGGGTCGGGTGCCAGGCAACGCCGCTCTTCTCCGTCGGGATGGGCTGCCCCGGCTGCACCGCGCGGCAGGATGGCTTCACCGAGCTGGTCGAGTCGGACCACCGCATCGAGTCCCACGGCGAAGCAGTCGAGCACGGCGGGGCGGAGGCCCCGGGCTGGAGCCACCAGGCGCTGTTCGGCAGCGACGAGTGGCGCGTCGTCTCGACCCAGAACCACACCGCGGGCGGCCGCTACAGCTACTACGCCAGCGACCGCGCGCTGCAGCGCGACGTCGTGCTGACGACCGATCCGCTGACGCCGCAGGGCGCCGCCACGCTCGCCTTCTGGAGCCGCTACGAGCTGACCGCCGGCAAGAGCGGCGCGATGGTCGAGATCAGCGACAACGGCGGAGCGAGCTGGACCGACCTCCACCTCTTCTTCACCGAGCACCCCTACACCCACACCTGCGGCAACGGGACCGACGCGCGCCAGTGCTGGTCGGGCAGCAGCGGCGGCTGGGTGCGCACGACGGCCGACCTGGGCTCCTTCGCGGGGAAGACCGTCCAGGTGCGCTTCCGTCTCGGCTCGATCAACGGGACCGGCAGCGGCTGGTGGGTCGACGACGTGACGCTCACCAACGACTTCGTCGGCTGCGACGTCCACCCCTGCGGGATCCCCGGCGAGATCGCGATCGCCTCGGCCGACTGGTCGGCCGGCCGCACGGTGCTGAGCTTCCAGCGCGACGTGGTCGCGCAGCGCTACCGGGTCTGGCGCGCGACCGACTGCCGCGCGGCGGAGAACTTCACCGACGTCACGGCGCTGGACGACGACGACACCGACACGACCTTCCAGGACCCGTTCGGCGGCCCCTTCGCCTGCTGGATCGTGCAGGGCGTGGGACCGGACGGCGCGGGGCCCTGGGGCCACTTCGGGCGCTGAACCCGGCCGGGGAGGCCCACCGGCCGGCGACTCAACGGGCCGGGCGCGGCTCCGGGAAGGGCGTAGCCAGCAGTTCGGCCGGCGCCAGCGCGGCGTCCAGCGCGGCGGCCAGCCGGGGCGCGGTCCAGGCCGGATCGAGCTGGGACAGCGCGCGCACGAACTGCAGGTGATCGCGCGACCGGCGGTACTCCGGCTCGCGCGGCGGGTGCTGCAGGTAGCGCGGGAGCAGCGCCAGGTCCGGGTCGACGAGCAGCGTGAGCGCGTAGTGGACCAGGCTGCGGTCCTTGTGGAGGCAGGCCCCGCCGATCTTGCGCCCGTCGAGCGCGAGGTCGCAGATCCCCTCGCGCGTCGCGCCGCGGAGGCCCGATCGGGCGAGGCCCTCGATCACGAAGGAGGAGATCCAGTCGAAGACCGTCCGGGAGGCCGGCAGCCCGTCGGCCGGGACGGCGAGCGCGACGACGACGTTGCCCGGGTCGAGCACGACCGCGCAGCCTCCGCCGGCGCGGCGCAGCACCGGCACGCCGTCGGCCGCGATCGCGTCGAGGTGCAGTTCGCGCTCCGGCCGGCTGCCGGCGCCCAGCACGACCTGCGGGCCAGGGGGCCGCGTCACGGCCAGCCGCGTCACCCCGTCGGCGCGCACCGCGGCCAGCAGCGCGTCGTCGGCGTCGTAGCGACCGATCGTCAGCGGCACGGAGGCCGGGCCCGCGGCGGGCGTCGACTCGGCATCCGTTCGGGCCGGCACGGAGGCCGGCCCCTACGATTTTTTGAGGAAGATGTGGACCGGCTCGCCCGCGGCGACCTCGGCCGCTTCCATCAGCAGTTCCGAGAAGGTCGGGTGCGGGTGAACGGTCGCCATCAGGTCCTCGAGCGTCGCCCCCATCTCCAGCGCCAGGGCCGCCTCGGCGATCAGGTCGGAGGCGTGTGGCCCAACGAGCCCGACGCCCAGCAGCAGCCCGGTCCCGGCGTCGGCGATCACCTTCGCCATCCCGTCGATGCTCCCGACCGTCCGGGCGCGGCCCAGCGCGGCCAGCGGGAACTTGCCGACCTTGATCTCGAGGCCCTTCTGCTTCGCTTCCTCTTCCGTCAGCCCGGTCCAGGCCAGCTCGGGCTCGGTGAAGACGACCGCCGGGATCGAGACGTTGTCGACCGCCGAGGGCTTCCCGGCGATGACCTCCGCCGCGACCTTTCCCTCGCGGCTCGCCTTGTGCGCCAGCGCCGGCCCCGGGACGATGTCGCCGATCGCGAAGATCTGCGGCTCGCGGGTCCGGCCGTCCGGCGCGACCTCGATCAGCCCCTTCGGGCCGGGCCGGATCGCGGTCTTCTCGAGCCCGAGGTTCTCGGTGTTGGGCTTGAGGCCGACGGCGACGAGCACGCGGTCGAACTCGTGCTGCTTCGTTTCGCCCTTGGCCTCGATCGAGACCCGGTAGGCGGCTCCCTGGCGCTCGATCGTCGTCACCTTGGAGTCGGTCCAGACGCTCTCGAACCGCTTCTTCGCGCTGCGGTGCACGATCGCGACCAGGTCCGGGTCGGCGCCGGTCAGCAGCTGCGGCAGCAGCTCGACCACCGAGACCTTGGAGCCCAGCCCCGCGTAGACGAAGCCCAGCTCCAGCCCGATGTAGCCGCCGCCGACCACCAGCAGCCGCGGCGGGATCTCCGGCAGCTCGAGCGCTTCGCGCGAGGTCCAGAGCCCCAGGCTCTCGTCGAACGGATTGATCGGCCGCGAGCCGGTGGCCAGGATGCAGTGCTTGAAGCGGATCCCGGAGACGTCGGAGTCCTCGAGCGCCAGCTCGCGCGGCCCGGCGAAGCGGGCGCGGCCGCGGACGACCTCGATCCCGCGCTGCTTCAGCAGGCCCTTGACGCCGGTGGAGAGCCCGTCGACGACCCCCTGCTTCCAGCTCCGCAGGCCGGCCAGGTCGATCGACGGCGCGGCGAACGAGATCCCCATCTTCTTCGCGGTCGCCGCGCCGTGGAGCACCTCGACGGCGTGGATCAGCGTCTTGGAGGGGATGCAGCCCTCGAGCAGGCAGACCCCGCCGAGGTGCTCGCGCTGCTCGACCAGCACGACCTCCTTGCCCAGGTCGGCGGCGCGGATCGCGGCGACGTAGCCCCCCGGTCCGCCGCCGACGACGACGACCTCGGTCTCCTGGCTCAGGCTGCCCATCACCATGGTCAGGCCTCCAGCAGCCAGCCGAGCGGGTCGGACAGGCGGCGGATCACGGCCGACATGAAGCGCGCCGCGTCGGCGCCGTCGGCGATCCGGTGGTCGAAGGTCAGGGTCAGCGGCAGGATCGTGCGCACCACGACCTGGCCGTCGCGCACCACCGGGCGCTGCTCGGCCCGGCCCATCCCCAGGATCGCGCACTCGGGGTAGTTGATCGTCGGGATCAGCCCCTTGCCTCCGAGCGGCCCGACGTTGGTGATCGAGAAGGTCCCGCCGCGCAGGTCGGCGACGTCGATCGCCCCGGCCCGCGCCCGCAGCGCCAGCTGCTCGATCTCGGCCGCGATCTCCGAGATCGACTTGCCGTCCGCGTTCTTCACGACCGGGACCATCAGCCCCTTGGGCGTGTCGGTCGCGATCCCGACCGAGTAGTACTTCTTGTAGACCAGCTCCTCGCGGAACGGGTCGATCGAGGCGTTGAACATCGGGAAGTCGACCAGGCCGGTCGCGATCGACTTGACCACGAACGAGAGCAGCGAGAGCTTGCCGCCCGGCTGGCCGGCGCGGCGCTCCTGCTCGCGGCGGCGGAAGGCGTCCAGCTCGGTGACGTCGGCCTCGTCGAGCAGCGCGACGTGCGGAACCATCACCATCGAGGTGACCATCCGCCGCGCGACCTTGCGCCGGATCGAGCGCAGCGGCTCGCGCTCGGTCTCGCCGAAGGCGGAGAAGTCGGGGAGCGGGTCGAGTTCGAAGAACGGGATGCCGACCGGCGTTCCCGGGGCCGCGGGGGCGGCCTCCTCGTAGGTCGGCTCGGGCTCGGCCTCGGGCTCGACGCCGGCCCCGGCGCCCGCGGCCAGCGCGGCCGCGTAGCGGTGCAGGTCCTCGGCGACGATCCGGCCGGCCGGGCCGCTGCCC
>CAYZDB010000104.1:0-9395 GCA_964476985.1 uncultured Acidobacteriota bacterium
CGGGAGCGGCGCCGCGCCGGCCGCGACGCGCAGGTGGTGCGGGGCCCTGGCGAAGGGCTCGTCGGCCAGGCCGCGCGCCGCGAGCGCTGCGCCCAGCGCGGCCGGCGTCGTGCGACCCGGGTGGACCAGCAGGTCCACCGGCGCGGGCGGCTCGAGCGCCGCGCGGAACGCGGCCGGGTCGTCGACGATCGCGTCGTAGCGCGCCAGCCACTCCAGGCTGGCCTCGATCCGGCGGCGCCGGCCTTCGCTGCGGGGGGTGTCCATGGCGGGGCGGAGTATAGGGGAGAGCGGGGCGGTGAGCGGCGTCTGGCCTAGTCCCCGCCGACGAACTCCTCGACGGTCGAACCGGACGCGCGGATAAGGGCGCGAAGGGTGCCGCGGGCCACCTCGCGATGATCGGGCACCGAGAGAGTCGCGGGACTCCCAGGTCGGATCATGATGACGTGACTGCCTTGCCGCCGAACGACACGCCACCCGAGTTCCTCGAAGCGCCGTACGACGTCGCGTCCGCTGAGGATGGGGAGGGCGGGAGTCACACGGCGATATCGATATCGCGCGTTTCGACGGTCAGTGGCATCCCCTGCTCGGCGCGCACGTCCAAGCAGGCTCGAATCGCGTCCTGGATGTTCGCCAGCGCCTCGGCCTCGCTGCGGCCCTGGCTGACGCAGCCGGGGATGGCAGGACATTGAACGACGAAGAACCCATCTTCGTCCCGCTCGAGCGTCACCACAAAGCGCATCCCTGCCTCCTGCGGCCATTGTAAGGCACGGGCGGACGATTGCGAGAAAGGGCGCCGCCCGCCCGTTGCCGCCCCGGGATCCCCCGCTGGCCGCGGCGAAGCCGGCTCTTCGAATCCCGGCAGCAGTTATCCGTCATCGGTCGCGGTAAGGACAGGGACGGGGCAGCCCGGTCCTCGCGACGCGAGCGCCGTCCGCGGGCTGTCGCGCCGGCCTCCGGAGCGCTCTCGCGCCCCGCGTCGCGCCTTTCGAACAGCGCCGTTTGATAGACTGATCCCGCTCCTTCCCCCGAAAGGAGGTCCACGGTGAACAGGGTCGTCGTCGCCGTCTGCTGCCTCGTCGTCGCGTGGTTGGGAATCGCGAGAGTGCGCGCGGAGGAGCCGCGCGGGAACACCCCGGCACCGGTCGAGCCGAAGGTCATCCCGTGGAAGGACGGACCGGTCACGGGCGACCTCGGCAAGCGCGCGCAGCTGCAGGTGCCACCGGGGATGCTGTTCACGGACGTGGCCGGCACGATGGACCTGCTGCGGATGACGCAGAACATCCCGTCCGGCAACGAGGTGGGATCGGTCGCGCAGGAGATCGCGGGCGGGGCGTGGTTCGCGATCTTCGAGTTCGAGGACGTCGGCTACGTCAGCGACGAGGAGAAGAACAGCATCGACGCCGACGCCCTGCTCAAGACGCTGATGGAAGGCAACAAGAAGGGAAACGAGGAGCGGCGGGCACGCGGCTGGGAGACGCTGGAGCTGCTGGGCTGGATCCGGCCGCCCTACTACGACGTGAAGACCAACAACCTGACCTGGTCGACCCGTGCGCGCGGCGAGGGCGGGCACGAGACGGTCAACCACAACGTCCGCATCCTCGGGCGCGACGGCGTGATGCAGGTCACGCTGGTCGCCTCGCCCGAGCAGATGGAAGCCGCGCTTCCGGCGTTCGATTCCATGCTCTCCGGGTTCTCCTACAACCAGGGCTTCCGATACGCCGAGTACAAGAAGGGCGACCGGCTCGCCGGCTACGGCCTCACCGCGCTGATCGCCGGCGGCGCCGCGGCGGCCGCGGTCAAGACCGGGCTGCTGCAGAAGTTCTGGAAGCTGATCGTCGCGGCGCTGGTGGCCGGGGCCGCCGGGCTGCGCAAGCTGTTCGGTTCGTCCCGCGGCGAGGCCTCGCCGGTGACCGCCGAGGGACCGCCTCCGCCTCCGCCGGAAAACACCCCGATCGGATGACCGACGCGCAACTGCTCCTGGCCGTCCTCGTCGGGCTCTACCTGGTGGAGTGCGTCTCGTGGCTGCCGCGCGGCGTCGTGATCGCGCGGCCCGGGCCGCTCGGGGGGACGGAGTTCGAGGGGCTGGCGCGGGCTCCCGCGTTCGGCGCGCGGGCCGCGGCCTGGACGCCGCCCTGGCGGCCCGATCGCGGACTGTTCGTGACGCAGCCGTGGCCGGTCTGCTTCTCCCCGCAGGGGGTGGTCCCGTGCGCCGCCGCGGCCTTCAACCCCGGTCCGCGGGCCGAGGGCGGGGCGCGCTTCGTGAGCTGGAGCGAACTCCCATCGGTCGCGGCGCGGGAGGGGGACCTCTTCGCGGGGGGCGAGCGGCTGGCCCGCGTCGGGTCACCCGCGCTGGCCGCGCGGCTCGCGGCGCTCGCCGGGGAACTCCGCGCCCTGGCGGGGCAGGCGCCCGAAGCGGAGTTCAGCGAGCGGATCGACCGGGCGCTCGACGCGGCGCTGGACGGCGCGCGCACCCGCGACCGAGCGCTGCAGTTCGAGGAGCAGACGCAGTCGCTGCGGGTGCTGGCGCTCGCGCTCTTCCTGTTCCTGTTCGCCGTGGTACCCGCCGTCGCCTGGGTCCGGGGCCTGGCTGCTGCCTGGGCGCCGCTCCTGCTCGGGCTGATCGCGCTGATGGGCACGACCGCGTGGGAACTGCGGCGAGCGCACCGCGTCCTGTTCCCCGAGGCGGCGTCGCAGCGCTGGCGCCCCGTTCTCACCGCCGCGCTCTCCCCCGTGTCCGCGCTGCGGGCGATCGACGTGCTGGCGCACGACGCCTTCGGGGACGCGCACCCGGCGGCGCTGGCCGCGGCACTGCTCCCTGCGCCCCGCGCCGAAGAGCAACTCCGCGCCTGGCTGCGCGACGCCCGCTTCCCGGCCGAGCCGGCGCTGCCCGCGGGCGGGGACGGCGCCGCCGCGGCGTGCGTGGCGTGGCAGCGCGAGCGCGAGCGCGCGGCGCTGGAACGGCGGCTCGCCGCGTGCGGCACGGTGGCGGGCCCGCCGCCGGGTCCGCGCGCGGTGGCCCGGTGCCCGCGTTGCCTCGAGGAGTACACGGCCCCCGGCTTCCGCTGCAGCGACTGCGGCGTGGAGGTCGCGGCGGAGGAAGGGTAGCGGAGAGGGAAACGGCTGGACTCAGCATGCGAGGATTCCGTCGAGTCGGTGAATGAGGCCACGCGTCTGGTACGGCGATGGAGCCGCCTCAGCCGCGCTGCGCATCCAACACGGCGGCCGGGTTCTTCGCGACGACCTTCAGGAGGGCGCGTGCGGGCCCGTGCGGCTGTCGACGCCCCTGTTCCCAGTTGCGGAGCGTGGCCACGCTGACACCGATCAGCTGCGCGAACTCCGGCTGAGTCATTCCCAGACGCCTGCGAATCGCCTGCACGTGGACCGGATCGACGACCGTGACCCGCGCGGGCCTTCGCTCGCCACGCCGAACGGCGCGCATCTCCTTGACGCTCTCGACCAGTTCCGCGAAAAGGTCCTTTTTCATGCACCGTCCTCGTTCATGAGCCGAGCCAAGGCCCGCAGCTGAGCTCGGGTAGGAGCCTGCTGCTCCTGTTTCGTGTAGAGCAGGAGCATGAAGATCGTCTCCGCGGGGTCATCCCAGTAGTAGATGAGGCGGAGCGCACCTCTCTTCCCTCGTCCCGGGAGTCCCCAACGCAGCTTCCTCAAGCCGCGAGTTCCTGCGATGACGGCTCCGCGACCAGGGTTCACAAGCAGGGCCACCTGCATCGCGCGGTAGCCGTCATCGTCCAGTAGCTCACGCAGCCGGCGGCTGAAGCCGGCGGTCTCGATGAACCTCACGGCAGTATATACGCCATTGGCGCACCCCGGTCAACGGCGAAGTCGGGGCGCGCCTCCTGGCTCGTCGCTCCTTCGCCTCATGCCTTCAGGATGAGTGGCGAGCGAGCGCTGTGAAACCTGCTTCGAAGGAACCCGTTCCGCCCGCGGGAAGCGCACGCGCACGCGCCCAGCGGACGATGCGAGTGCCCCTGCTCACCAGGCCGCCGGCGCGCGCCGGCGGAGCTTCGGGAAGCTCGGCAGGGCCAGGTCGCGGCGGGCTTCGTCCCAGATCGTGCGCATCACGTCCGGGTCGGGCTCCTCGAACTCCTCGCCCAACTGCTCGCGGTAGGTCTCGAGCTTCGGATCGCCGAAGCGCTCGAGTCCACGCAGCAGGACGTCGCGCGTCCACCACGGGGGCTCGTCCTCGGCCAGCAGCCCCTCGATTGCGCCGCCCGCGAGCCGGTCCAGGTCGGGATCGGGATAGTCGCGCAGCACGGTCAGGAGCATCGGCAGCGTCCGATCGAGGCTCGGCTGCGCGACGCAGGCCTCGGCCAGGGCGCGCTTCTGCTCGGGCTTGAGGCGCGCGGAGGTGTCCCGCGTCGGCTTCGGGACGTAGGCGAAGTGCAGGATGTCGGAGGAGGGCATCAACTCGAAGAGCCCGTCCCAGCGCGTGACGGGATGGGTCGCGGCGCGCACCGCCCAGGCCACGCGGAGGGGCTCCTTGGCGCGCCCCTTGGCCTGCAGCCGCGCCGCCTCGCGGACGCTGGCGCGCAGCGCGGCGAGGTCTTCGGCGCGGGGGAAGAGCGTGTCGTAGGCGAGCTTCAGGGTGGTCCACGCCGCCCCATTCCGACCGAGGAAGGCGACGACGAACCGGCCCTCGACGTACCTCGGCGGCGTGGAGCACCCCGTCCAGGTGCGATGAGGGACTTCGACGATGGCGGGATCCTCGCCCTTCCAGACCTCCAGCACGATGAGTCGCGCGATCGCGTCGTTCCGGGTCGACTCCTCCGGCTCCGGCAGCGGCTGGACCGAGCGGATGTCGGCGTAGACGATCAACTCGGCCTCGCGCGCGAAGTCCCAGAGCGTCGGCGGCTCGGTCGGGCGCGCCGCACTCGCGGCGGCGGGCAGGAACAGGGCGGGGAGGACGAGTGCGGCGAGGCGGGCGCGGCGGAGCATCGGGCCTCCATTCGCCGGGCGGGAGTGCCGGTGCCTCGAGCGTACGCGGGGGCGGCGCCGCGGGAAGGGGAGCGCGACGCGTTGCGCGGGGCGGGAGTCGCGCGGGGGTGCGGGGCGGATGCGGCGGGAGGTGGAAGGGGGAGCCGTGGACCTTGTCCGCCTACGGCTCGATACGTGGAGGCTTCCAGTCGGCGGCACTCGCCGTGGACGATCTCGTTGATGCGCCGGGGCGGCACGCTGATGCTCCGGACGAGGCGGTACTGAGAGAGCTTCAAAGGCGCGAGGAAGTCCGCGGCGAGAACTTCGCAGGGGTGGATAGGGGGTGCTTCGATCGGGTCGCCATGGCTGCGCCTCACTTCGCGACTCAGAATCGGCCTCGCGTTCTGATGGCGGCCTCCGGACACGCTGCACTCCGCTTCTCTCCTTCAACTAGAGAGCAGCACACATCCGACGAGCAGTACCTGACGCGTGGTGAGATGAGGGGGCTTACGCGACGGCGACGGCTCTTCGTCGAGGACATCGAGAAGCCGGCCTGCTAGACTGACGCAGGAGGTCAGTCGACGTCGCAGGGGAGGGAGACTCGTGGCTACGACGCGCCTGTTTGTCGAGTTGATCGTGATCGGGACGGCGCCGCTTCTCGTTCTGGCGCTGCTCGCAGCGGCACTGCTCGGCCCGGAGGCGCTGCTTCCGGGGTTCGCGCTGACTCCGGTCCAAGGACTGTTGCTGCTGCCATTCGCCTACGTCCTCGGAATTGTGACCGACCGGGCTGCCGACGCGTGGTTCCAGCGGCGGCGAAGCGAGATCCGGAGCGAGGAGTTTGGGTCGGAAGAGGGAGTTCACGCCGCCCGGCGGCGCATCCTGGAGAACGCGGGGAAAGTCGCGGAGTTCATGGAGTACACGCGATCACGGATTCGGATCTGCCGCGGCTGGGCGTTCTGCGGGCCGGCGCTGGTGCTGGCGATCCTCCTCTACGGCCCTTCCCGCGAGCCCCTTACCCCGCGCGGGCTCGCACTGCTTGGGCTTGCGGTCGCGACTGCGGTGGCGCTGACCGTCGCGTGTCGCTGGGCGTGGGCAGGCCTGCTGCGGGCGGACTACGCCAAGCTCCGGGAAGACCGAGATGCTCGCGAGGGAGTCCGCCTTGCCGCGATCGTCGAGCGAAACGCTGACCACTTCACGGCGCGGTGCCCCGAGTTCCCTGGCGCCAACGGACAGGGGAAGACGGAGGATGCGGCGCGCGAGAGCCTCGCGCAGGCGATCGCGCTAGTACTTCAGGATCGCTGGGAGACGGTGCGTCGTTGAGGTGATCTGAGCTCAGTCGTACCCCCCAAGCCTGTTCCCGCCTCCGCAACCTGCGGGGTCGCCCCGAGAGACCCGGAATGTGACACTCGCCGGCAATGAACCGCACCCGAGTGGAGTTCCGGGCGGCGAACGAGTGGGAAACGATTGACAGATATGCATAACTGCATACAATTGTACACATGAGCGCTTCTGACAGCGACCGGCTTCTCGAACTCGCGCGTCGGCAGGGCCTGATCCGTGCCGGGGAGATTGCGCGCGCCGGGATCCATAGCCAGGCAGTCACCCGCCTCGTCCGGGGAGGCCGGTTGGATCGGGTGTCTCGCGGCCTGTACCAGGTGACGGGTCGCGCCGTCACGGAGCATCACGGGCTGGTCCTGGCGGCGCGGGCGGCGCCGCGCGGGGTCGTGTGCCTTCTGTCCGCGCTCAGCTTTCACGGGATCGGGACCGAGGTCCCCTTCGAGGTCTGGCTGGCGATCGACCGACGTGCGCGTGCCCCGCTCCTGGGGCAGCTCCCCCTGCGCGTGGTTCGCTTCTCCGGCGGAGCGCTGACCGAGGGGGTCGAGACCCACCGGATCGAGGGTCAGCCCGTGCGCGTCTACAGCGTGGCCAAGACGCTGGCCGATGTGTTCAAGTACCGGCACAAGGTGGGACTCGCCGTGGCGCTGGAGGCGCTGCGCGAGGCGTGGCGCGACCGCCGTTTCACGATGGCCGCGCTGACGCGCCACGCCCGCACGTGTCGCGTGGAGCGCGTGATGCGACCCTACCTGGAGTTGCTGGTGGGATGAGCCGGGCGGCCACCGGGCTCGCGCACTCGGTCCAGGTGCGCCTCGTTCGGCACGCCGAGGAAATCGGCGTGGATGCGAACCTCGTGCTCACGCGCTACGCGACTGATTCGTCTTGCAGACAAAGCTCCGCGGATCTCAAGGGAGGCTTCCGTGAAGAGGGAACGGACGGCCCCCGCCGAATCTCTCGTTCCCATCACTCCTCCCCAAACCGCAGCGGGTACCGTTCCGGGTGGAGCAGGGAGTCGACCGCCAGGTCGACGTCCAACTCGGGCCAGCGGAGTTCATCGGGGAAGGGGCGTTCGATGGACTCCAGCTCCTCGCGCGAGCGGCCCCGAAACCACGGGAACTCGCGGAAGTCGACGAAGATGCGTCGGTCGTCGAGGACGAGCCAGAAGCCAGCCTCGGTCAGCTCAGCGATCGTCGGAGCGGCGATGTGCTTCCCACGCGGCACGGAGGAGGTCCTCGTTCTGGCGCACGAGCCGGAGTGCCCTCGAGAGGCTCGGTGCATCCATGCGGGAGTGTGACGCAACTTCGATCGCAGGAGCAAGCCAGATCTTGACCCGGCCTTCGCCGTGCCTTACGTGCACGTGAGGACGGGGTTCCTCGCGGGAGAAGAAGTAGAAGCGGAAGCCGTGGATGCGCAGGACAGTCGGGCTCATGCGGCGAGAGTAGCGGGCAGCGCCGGCCGCGCGGCGCCCTGATCACAGCGACCGTTGCCGGCGCGGGAACCGCGGCCCGACCAGCGCCGCGGCCTCGCCTCCCCGCTACCGCTTCCGCCCGATCACCTTCCGCCGCCGCGTCAGTTCCTCGCGGATCACGCGGCGCAGCAGGTCCTCCAGCGGTTCCTCGCGGGACCCGATCCACTCGCGGAGCGCCTGGTTCATCAGCGCCTGGTAGCTGCGCCGCCGTCGGCATCGACCTGGTCTCGGAACCACTCCAGCACGTCGTCGTCGATGCGGGAGCTCTCGTGGACCACCACCCCGCTCCACGCCTTCAGTCGCGATCCGCGCCCGGCAGCACCGTCACGCTCGCCGCGATCCCCTCCAGGTGCCGGCGGTGCGGCGACTCCGCCGGCAGCACCACGTGCACCTCGATCCGTCGGGCCCGCACCTGCTTCGCCAGGCGCCGGTGCGGGTCGCCGGTCACGCCGTCGGTCACGACCAGGATCCGGCGCAGGCGCGGCGCGGCGAGCGCGTGCTGCAGCACCGGGTCGATGGCGGTGCCGCCGGTGGTGCGGATCTCGCCGCGGCGCAGCTGGGCGGCGGGCAGCGGCCAGACGGTGGTCGAGAACTGGAAGACCTTCGCGCGGCCGGCCAGCGCGTGCGGGCGGAGCAGGCCGACCAGGCGCGGCAGCAGCTCCGCCATCGAGCCCGAGACGTCGAGGTAGACGTGAGCGACCCCGTCCGGCTCGCGCGCCAGGGACCGGGCGATCGCGGGCTGCGCGTAGAGCGTCGCCGGCAGGCCCAGGCGGCGACGGGCGGGGGCCAGCCGGTCGCGCGCGTTGGGGAGCGGCGCGGGGCCGCCGAGCACGGGCACCGCGACGCGCGTGCGGCGCCGCTCGCGCGACGGGCCCTCCACCAGGCAGCGGCGCAGCAGGCGCGCGAAGACGCGGCGCGCGGCCTCGGCGGCGGGGGCGGGGAGGACGTCGCTCGCGTACGGGAAGCCGCCGCGCCCGGGGTTGCCGAGCTGGAAGGGCGGCTGCGGCCAGCGCGCGACGCTGCGGCGCAGCACGTCGGCCAGCAGGGGGTCGGCCAGGGCGCGCTGGGCGCGGGTCGGGGCGGCGCGGGCCGCGGCGCCGGCCGTGGCGCTGCACGCTGTCGCGCCGGCCGCGGCGCCGGGGTCGAGCGAGCCGCCGCCCGCGGCGCCCGTCTCGTGGTCCCCCAGCAGCAGCGGCTCGCACCGCTTCCGCCCGCGCGGGCCCGCGGCGATCAGCGCCACCAGCTCGGCGTGCGACGGGATCGAGACGGTGGGGGGGTAGTCCGGCGGCGGGTAGAGCTGCCGCAGCACGCGCAGCGTCCCCGCCGGCCCGAGCCCGGGATAGACCGGATCGTCGGGCCAGCCGGCGGGCGGGCGCAGCAGCAGCGCCGGGAACGAGTCGGGGGGGTTGAGGCGGTCGAAGAAGCCCAGGTACTCCGGGCCGCGGAACTGCCGCGCCAGCCCGGCGTTGATGGCCGCGTCGAAGGCGATCTCGTCCGCCAGGCCGGCACGCGGGTAGAGCCGGGTGTGGCCCAGGATCACGTGCCACAGCTCGTGCATCACCAGCAGGAACAGGTGCTCGTCGCGCCGGCAGTACTCGCGCAGGAAGCGCGCGTTGAGCAGCAGGCGCGGGCGCTCCGCGCACTCGACCGCGGCGGTGCG
>CAYZDB010000105.1:0-9282 GCA_964476985.1 uncultured Acidobacteriota bacterium
TCGCCCGCGCGCAGCACGGTCCGGTCGTTGGCCGGCTCCCACAGGAACTGGCCGGCGCGCTTGACGCGGACGTCGCCGTCGATCCGGACGACGCGCACGCCGTCCTCGGACTCGCCCTGGCGCCCGGCCTCGATCGCGGCGCGCTCGGCGCCGCGCCGCAGGGAGGGCCCGAAGCGGCTCCAGAGCACGATGCCGGCACCGACCACCAGGAGCGCGACACCGATCGCGATCGTCCGGTAGCGGATGTAGATCCACTCGACGCGGAGCTTCTGGGCGCCGCGGCGGCCGGCGGTTCTCTCCGGATCCATCCCATGCTCCCCGCGTCCGTGATGGACCTGCCCCGGGGGCCGGACGCCGGACCCCCGGTGTAACTTGGTGTCCCGGCGGGGAGGGGGCAAACCGCCGCAAGGGCTCGGGTTGCCGGGCCTGGCGGGTTCGCGCTACGCTCCGCGGGTTTCGGCGCTGCCGCCGACCGCCCGACGTGTGCCGGGGTGGTTTCCGAGGAGTTTCGAACGTGCTCGAAGTCTTTCGCCAGAACCTGAAGCATTTCAAGTGGATCCTGGTCCTGATCATCGCGTCCTTCGTGATCTTCTACGGGGTGTCCTGGTGGGACGCGGGGAATGGCGGTGGCGGCTCGATGCCCTGGGTCGCCAAGGTCAACGGGACGGAGGTCCCGGTCCAGCTCTGGCAGGAGATGGCGCAGCGCCTCGACGAGCAGTACCAGCGGAACTTCGGGCCGCAGTACTCCCAGCTGCGCGACCGGATCGACGTCCGCCGCCAGGCCGCCGAGCAGCTGATCCAGAAGGAGCTGATCCTCCAGGACGCGGCGCGCCAGGGGCTGTCCGTGTCGGACGAGGAGCTGGCCGCGGCCCTGGTGCGGCTCCCTGCGTTCCAGCGCGACGGCAAGTTCGTCGGTATCGAGGAGTACAGGCAGCAGTTGCGCCGCGGCGCGGCGGCGCCGTATTACTCGCCGGACCAGTTCGAGGCGGCGTTCCGCGAGGACATCGTGGCGCAGCGCTGGCAGGAGCTGATCGCGTCCTCGGTGACGGTCACGCCGGCCGAGGTCGAGAAGGCGTTCCGGGAGCGGCACGAGACGGTCTCGTTCGACTACGTCGTGGTGCCGGTCGACCCGTCCGCCGTCGCCCCGCCGGGCGACGCCGAGCTGGGTCCCTGGTACGCGTCGCGCGTTTCGCGCTACGCGCAGGGCGACGGCCGGCGCGCGATCTACGTGCTGGTCGACGACAAGGCGGTCGAGGGCCGGGTGCAGGTCACCGACGCCGAGATCCAGGCCTTCTACGACCAGAACAAGGACACCTTCTCGCGGCCCGAGGAGCGGCGCGCGCGCCACGTCCTGGTCAAGGTCGACGCCACGGCCGACCAGGCGACGCTGGACGCGGCGCAGAAGACGATCGAAACCGTCGCGGCACAGGCCCGCGGCGGGGCCGACTTCGCCCAGCTCGCCGCGCAGTACTCGGACGATCCGGGCAGCAAGAACCAGGGGGGCGACCTCGGCTTCTTCCCGCGCGGCCGAATGGTGCAGGAGTTCGACGAGGCGGTCTTCTCGATGGCGCCGGGGACGATTTCCGGGCCGATCCGCACCGCCTTCGGCTACCACGTGATCCGGCTCGAGGAGGTCCGCGCGGCCGGACAGCGCCCGCTGGCCGAGGTGAAGGAGCAGATCAAGGGGCAGCTCCGCTTCCCGCGGCTGCGCGAGGAGGCCTCGAAGCTGGCGCAGGAACTGCGCGCCAAGGTTGCGGCGGGGTCCGACCTGCGGAAGGCCGCCGAGGAGCTGAAGCTGCCGGTGCAGGACGCGGGCGTGGTCACGCGCCAGGGAACGATCCCGGGGCTCGGACCGGCGCCGGAGTTCATCACGACGCTGTTCGCGCTCGAGAAGGGCGCCGTCTCCGACCCGGTCGCCTTGCCGCGCGGCGACGCGGTGATCCAGCTGCAGGAGATCATCCCCGACTACAAGCCGCCGCTCGAGGCGGTCCGGGCCCGGGTGGCCGACGACTACCGGCGCGAGAAGGCCAAGGAACTGGCCGTGGCCCGCGCCCGCGGCGCGCAGTCGGCCGACCTCGCGGTGATGGCGAAGACGCTGGGCGGGACGGTGCAGAGCACCCAGCCCTCGCTGGCCCGCGGCCAGGCGATCCCCGGGGTCGGGCTCGACCCGGCGATCGAGGCCGCCGCCTTCGCCGGCACGGTCGGACAGGTCGTCGGCCCGGTGGCCGGCGAGCGCGCAGTCGTCGTGATGCGGATCTCGGGGCGCACCCAGGCCGACATGGCCAAGCTGCCGGACGAGGCCGAGACGATCCGCGCCTCGCTGCGGGCCACCCAGGCCCAGCGCCTGATCGAGAACCGGATCGAGGCGCTGCGCGGCGAGGCCGAGGTCGAGTTCAACGACTCCCTGCTCGGCGGCGGCAGGAACGGCTGAGGACCGGGGCGGTCCGCGCGGGGCCGCCCGGGTTCGCCGTTTTGATTACGATACCGCGCTCGCGAGCGCGGAAATCGGCGTGGAGATCCCCGACGCGTCCGGCCTACATTCGGCTCGGACGCGTTCGCGAGGGCTCCGATGGCCGACCACCCTTCGTTCGACACCTTGGCGCGCTCCCGCGCCGCGCACCGCAACGGCCAGTCCCGCGAGGCGCTGGCGCTGGCGGCGGCGTCCTACCGGATGCTGCGCGACATCCCCGGCGCGCCGCGCGACGCGGCGATCATCCCCTCCTGGTACGGCCTGCTGCTCGGAACCGTCGGCAGCCGCACGAGCGAGGGGCTCGCGCTCTGCCGCAACGCCGCCTCCGAGCTGTTCTGGGAGCCGCGGGTCTTCGAGAACCTGGCCCGGCTGGAACTGGCGTGCGGACACCGCAAGGACGCGGTCGCGACGCTCGAGCGCGGGCTGGCGATCGCTCCCGACGACGAGGGGCTGCGCGGACTGCGGGCCGAGATGGGGCGCCGGAAGCGGCCGCCGCTGCCCTTCCTCGAGCGCTCCCACCCGGTGAACCGGGCGCTCGGGAAGCTGTTCAACAAGTAGGCGCGGCTGGTCAGGTGAAGCGGTAGCGCGGGCCCTCTCCCCCTTCCGGAGGGACCCAAAGGATCACGCCGTAGGGGTCGGCGACGTCGCAGATCTTGCAGTGCACGCAGTTCGAGAAGTTGAGGTGCAGCCGCGCGCCGTCCGGGCCGTCGGGGCGCATTTCGTAGACGCCCGCGGGACAGAACGACTCGCACGGGTTGCCGTACTCGGCACGGCAGCGCGTCCCGCAGAGGTCGGGGTCGGTCACGACCAGGTGCGGCGGCTGGTTCTCGTCGTGCCGCGTGCCGGAGTGGAAGACGTCCGAGACCTTGTCGAACAGCCGGCGGCCGTCGAACGCGGGGCGCGGCGGGGCAGGCCGGTTCCAGGCTGGCAGCCGGGCCGTCAGGCGGTGGTCCTCCTCGGCCGGGTAGCGCTCGACCAGCCCGCGCCCCCGGGTCGCGAACTGCAGCGCGGTGTGCATCATCCCGCGCGCCAGCCCCTGCTGGTACGCCTGGCGGAAGTTGCGGACCGGGTAGAGCTCCTGGCCGACGGGGCCGTCGTGGAGGTTCCGGTCGTAGGCCATCAGCCGCGGCGCGGAGACGTCGTCGGCGGCCAGCGCGTCGAGCGCCACCTCGGCGGCCGCCATTCCCGACTCGATCGCGAGGTGGATCCCCTTGAGCCGCAGCGCGTTCACCAGCCCGGCCGCGTCGCCCAGCAGCAGCGCGCCGTCGACGGCCAGCCGGGGGATCGCCCAGTAGCCCCCCTCGGGGATCGCCTTGGCGCCGTAGGAGACGAGTTCTCCGCCCTCGAGGTAGTCGCGGAAGAAGGGGTGGGTCTTCAGTTCCTGCAGCCGCTCGTGGACGTTGAGCCGCGGGTCCGGCGAGTCGAGCCCGGCGACCAGCCCGAGCGAGACCAGGTCGCCCTGCATCTCGTAGAGGAAGGCGCCGCCGAAGGTGTGGGACGGCAGCGGCCAGCCCATCGTGTGCCAGATCCGGCCGCCCCGGACCCGCCCCGCCGGCAACCGCCAGATCTCCTTGGCCCCGCCGGCGTAGATCATGGGGTTCTTCCCCTCGTCGAGCCGGGCCGCGCGGATCAGCGCCTGCGAGAGGTTGCCCCGCACGCCGTCCGCGAGCAGCGTCAGCCGGGCGCGCACGTCGTAGCCGGGCTCGAAGTTCCCCTTGGGTTCGCCGCGGCGGTCGACGCCGCGGTCGCCGGTGCGGACGCCGACGACCCGCCCCTCCTCGCGCAGCAGGGCCGCGGCCGCGAAGCCGGCGAAGACGTTGACCCCCAGTTCCTCGGCCTCTCCCTCCAGCCACGCGACCAGCTTCTGGAGCGAGACGATCAGGCCCCCGGCGTGGTGCATCGCGGGCGGAACGTACGGGAGGGCCAGGGCGCGGGAGGCGGTCAGGAAGAGCATCGCCTCTTCCCGCACTTCCCCCTCCACCGGGGCCCGCTCGCGCCAGCCCGGGAGCAGCGCGTCGAGGCCGCGGGGGTCCATCACCGCGCCGGAGAGCGAGTGGGCCCCCATCTCGGGGGCCTTCTCGAGCAGCGCGATCGCCGGCTCGTCGGCGCCGCGGCGGCGGGCTTCCCGCACGAGGTGGATCGCCGCGGCGAGGCCGGCCGGGCCGCCCCCGACGATCGCGACGTCGACCTCGATCTCCTCGCGCCCGGTTGCCGCCATGCCCGGTCCCCTCCGTGGGTGCCGGATGATCGCCAGACCGGCCGGGGCCGTCAAATCGCGGCCCGCCGCGGGTTCGGCGCCGCGGCCTTGCGCCGGGTCGGCGGGGCGGGGACAATCCCGGCCCGCGCGAGGTGAAAGTGAACCGTTCCCGGCCCTGCACCGTCCGGATCGCCGCCGCAGCCGCCCTGCTGGCCCTGCTCTCGGCGGCCGCGTGCGACGAGAGCAAGGAACTGTCCAGGCGCGAGCAGCGGGTCGTGGTGGGCGCGATCTCCTCCAACATCTGCCCGCTCCCCGACGCCGACAGCACCGTCAACATCCAGGCCACGGTCTACGGCCTCGACGGCTCGGTGGCGGCGGGAGTCGACGTCGCGATGACGACGACCGACGGGCTGTTCCCCAACGGCACGCAGGTCGAGACGATCAAGACCGGCGAGGCCGGGATCGCCAACATCGTGCTGACGACGCGGCGGCCGCCCGACGACGAGATCGTGGTGACGGGGACGCTCCAGGACGGCAAGGACGACTCGGTGACGATCAACGCCCCGGCCGACGCGCGGGTCACGCTGATCACCGCCGACGACGAGGTCACGGTCGGCGACACGATCACGGTCCTGGTGCCGACGACGGGGCTCTGCCAGGTGCGCCAGGCCCTGTTCGAGATCTCCTACGACCCGGCCGTCGCCGAGTTCGTGACGACCGCCGAGGGGGGAGTCTTCAACGATCCCGACGCGGCCGGCGCGCCGACGCCGACCGACCTGTACGTGGTCGACGCGCCGCGCGGCACGATGCGCGTCAACTACGAGCGGACCAACCGCCCGAGCACCGGCGTGATCAGCTCGGGGACGCTCTTCGGGATCCTGTTCAACGCGATCGCGGCGGGAGAGCCTCAGATCTACATCCGCTCCGTCAGCTTCATTCCCGTGGACGGCCGCCCGCTCACCACGATCAACCAGGCCGACTCGCCGGAGTCCATGCCGATCACGGTCAACCCGGCCACCCCGGCCGCAGCCCGGTGAAGGACGAGCGGCGCGCCGGCGCCGCGCCGCGGGCGCTGCCGTCGCGGCGCGAGATCCTGACCGTTCCCCTGCCCGACCTGCCGCGGCGCGACCGCCCGCTGCAGCGCGTCGTGGTCTCGCTCCTGCGCGGCCTGTTCATCGAGGCCCACGGGGTCGAGCGGGTCGCGGTCGAGCACGACCCGTTCATCATCGCCCTCAACCACAACCAGCGGCCGGAGGCGGTGGCGATCCCGACGATGCTCTACATGTTCCGCGGCGGGCGGATCATCCACTTCATCGCCGACTGGAACTCGATGCTGATCCCGGGGGTCGGCTACGTCATGCGCCGCGGGAAGGTGATCGTGCTGGTCCGGAAGGACGCGCGGCCGCGGTTCCTGAACCTGCTCAAACCGCTTTACCAGCACCCCGACCCGGTGTTCGTCCGCGCCCGGCGGCTGCTCGACGCGGGCCGCTCCGTCGGGATCTTCCCGGAGGGGACGGTCAACCGCGACCCGGGGCGGCTGCTGCCCGGCCACCCCGGCGCGGCCCGGCTCTCGCTGCAGAGCGGGCGGCCGCTGATCCCGGCCGGGCTGCGCTTCCCGGGCCACCCGCCGGACCAGCCGATCCGGGACCTGTCGCGCTTCGTGCTGGAGATCGGCGAGCCGCTCGTCCCGCCGCCGACCGAGCGCCCGGGACGCCCCTCGCCGGAGGAGGTTCGGGCGTGGCATGATCGGTTGATGAGGGAGTTGTCGCGCCTGTCCGGCAAGGCCTGGGAACCGCGCTCCGGCGGGAGCCGCGCATGACGTCCTTGAAGGACCGCGTCTCCACGATCCGGGTCGAGGACGAAGCCGGGCGGATGCAGGCGCTCGAGGTCCTGCGCGCCACCTACCGCGACGAGAAGGGCTGGGTCAGCGACGAGGAGAAACAGGTCCCCGAAGACGACCTGCGGCGCCCCGACATCTCGTGGTTCGTGGTCCAGGAGAACGGCGCGCCGGTCGGCGTGCTGCGGGTGCTCTACGATCCGCCGCTGCACCTCTACAAGGAGTACGGCCTCGACCTGATCGACCGCGGCGTCGACATCGAGGCCTTCATCCGCGCGCACCGGATCGCCGAGATCGGGCGCTTCGCGGTGCTGCCCGACAAGCGCCGCCACACGGTGATCGTGCTGGCGCTGATCCGGGCCGCGATCACCGAGACGGTGGCGCGCGGCTACACGCACTACATCACCGACGTCTTCGAGGACGACCCGCACTCCCCGTACGAGTTCCACACCCGCGTGCTCGGCTTCGTGCCGGTCGCGACGCACGAGGTCGGCGAGCTCAACTGCACCTCGCGGCGGATCACGCTGGTGCTCGACCTGCGGGAGTGCTACCGGCGGATGCACGCCGCGAACGGCTTCTTCTTCCGCTTCATCACCGAGGGCTGGGCCGAGGAGCTGCACCGCTCGCTGGCCCCGTGACCGGCGGCGGCGCCGCCGCCAGCCAGCCCCGCACCCCGTAATAGGCCAGCCCGATCGCCTCGTGCAGCGCGCCCGTCGTGCGCTCGAGCGCCGCCGCGCTGGGAAGCAGGTCGGCCGCGTCCCAGCGGCCGGGGTCGCCCAGCGGGGATGCCGCGGGGACGGCGAGGAACCCTTCACGGGCCAGGCTCGCCCGCGAGCGCGCGAGGTGGACCGCGGAGGTCACGAGGGCGACGCGCGACCAGCCCCGGGCCCGCGCCTCGGCCGCACCGAACCGGGCGTTGTCGCGCGTGGTGCGGGCCTGCGCTTCCACCGCGAGCCGGCCCGGCGGGAGCCCGAGCGCGGCGGCCTCCTCGGCCATCCGCTCCCCCACCCCGGGACGGCCGGGCCGCCCGGGTCCGCCGCTGAAGACCAGCGTCGCCCCGGGCCAGCGGCGCGCCGCGGCCAGCGCGGCCAGCAGCCGCTCGCGGGACGAGGCGGAGAGCGGGGCCCCGGGGCCGGTCCCGTCGAGCCCTCCGCCGAAGACCAGGATCCCCTCCGGGGGCGGACCGTCCGCCGGGAGCGGGGGCCAGCGCTCCCCCAGCCGGGCCAGCCGCGACTCGGCGAGCCACGCGACGGGAGGGGAGGCCGCGACCATCACGAGGGCCCACGCGCCCAGCAGGACGGCGACGGGGGCACCTGGGCCCGCCCCGCGACGGTGCCGGCGCCAGGCCAGGACGGCCCCCAGCAGGCCGGCCAGGAAGGCGATCCCCAGGGGCGTGGTCACGAGCTCGCGCACGGTGGCGATTATCGGGGAGCGCCCCGGCGGTCGCCGCCCGCCGCGCCCCGCCCGGGTAGCCGCCGGCGGGCCCTCGCCCTAGGTTCCCGGAGGAGGGACCGCCCCCGGGCGGACCGTGGAGGGAGCGGGATGGCCAGCGCCAGGGAACGGCTCGCCGGTGCGGGCGAGAGCAGCGTCGATACCTCGTTCAGCGTCGGAGGCCGGCGCTACCACGTCTTCGCCTTCCCGACGCCCGGCCGGCGGCGCCCGCAGGTGCGTTGGAACCTCTACGAGGTCGTGCCGGGCCCCGACGAGCGGCTGCGCGGCCTGACCTTCGGGCTGGCGACGACGGTCGAGGAAGCGCTCGACGCGGTCGTGAAGGTGGCCGAGCGCCACGAGCAGACCGGGGAGGTCGCCCGCGACGAGCGGCGCGCCGCGTTCACCTTCCGGCCGCTGCCGAGCGACTAGCGGCGGCTCCAGGGCGCGCCCGCGCGCCGTCCGATCAAAGCAGCGACGGGTCGATCAGCCGCAGCACGCGGCGCGCCACGAGCCGCCCGAGCGGCATCGTCCCGCCGGCGATCTTCGCGGCGCCGGTCATCCCCGGACGCAGCAGGCCCGCCGGATCGGTCACGCTGCAGCGCACGCGGAAGCTGGTGCGGCCGAGCCGGTCGGCGACGCCGAGCGGCGCGATCTCGAGCACGCTCCCGTCGAAGGTGCGGTCCGGGTAGGCGCTGAGGCGCAGCTGGACCGGCAGCCCCGCCGCCACGTCGCCGATCTCGCTCTCCTGGACCTGGATGTCGGCGACCAGCCCGCCGTCGCCGGCCAGCTCGAGCACCAGGCCACCGGCCGGCACGAACTCGCCGACCCGCTTGTCGAGGGCGGGACTGAGGACGGTTCCGGTCGCGGGCGCGACGAGCGTGCAGGCCGCGAGGCGCCGCTCGACGTCCTCCGCCAGGGCCTGCAGGCGCGCCACCTCGGCACGGGCGCCGGCGACGAGTTCGGGGCGCGGTCCGCGCTCGACCAGTTGCGCCTGCTGGCTGGCGGCGCGCAGGGCCGCCTCGCGGACCTCGAGGTCGCTGCCGACCTGCTCGAACGACTCGGCCGAGACCAGCCCTTCCTGCCGCAGCCGGCCGAGCCGGGCCTGCTGCGTGCGCAGCCGGTGGACCTCGGTCCGGGCCGCGACGACGTCCTCGCGGGCCTGGCGCACCCGCTCGATCTCCGGCCCGCGCTCGATCATGTCGAGGCTGGCCTGCGCACGCTGGACGTCGGCGCGGGTCATCGCCAGCAGCGACAGCAGCTCGCTCGCGTCGAGCCGCGCGACGACCTGGCCGGCCGTGACGCGGGCCCCTTCCCCGACCAGGATCTCCGCGATCTTCCCGGAGACCT
>CAYZDB010000106.1:0-9260 GCA_964476985.1 uncultured Acidobacteriota bacterium
CTGGAGCCGGGGCTCCCGGCCGCGCCGCCGTCGTTCACCCAGACCACGTTGAACCACACGTTCCCCGCCGGCGCGGTGAACGAGGCGGTCGGCCCGGTCCCGATGTTGCACCCGGTGACGGCGCCCTGGTAGCCGCTGTAGTTGCCGAGCGTGCCGTACAGCACCACGGCGTGATTCGAGTCGCAGGTCGCGTTGTCGATCGTGACCGTCACCTCGTTCGGGCCGGCGCCGCGGCTGAAGCGCACCGGCTGTCCGACCTTCCCGTCAGCGACCGGCGGTGCGGGCGTGGATGCGACCGTGCAGCCGTGGTCGCACTGGATCCCGGTCACGGTGATCGTCGCACTGCTCAGGCTGGCCGAGCCCCCGGCGTTGTTCTCCTCGACGCGGATCTCCCAGGTCCCGGGTCCCGCGTCGTTGTAGACCGCGGTCATGTCGTAGGGCGGCGTGTCGACTGCGCCGAACCGCTTCACCAGGTACCCCCTGGCCCCGTTCCAGACCGTGACCTGGGCGTTGGAGGTCCACGAGCCGGTCGTCGTCTGGTCGGTGACCGTCATCGTGGCGCCGCTCAGCCGCGCCTGGTTCTTGCACGGGCCGCTGTTCAGCTCCTCGAGCCCGATGCTGTACTGGCCGGGACCGCCCTGCGCGCTGGTGTAGACGCTCAGGACGTCGTACGGGTTCGCGGCGGCCGCGCCGAAGGCCTTCAGGGTCCAGTTGAAGTTCTTGGGCGTGCGCAGGAAGACCCGCGTGCAGTCGGTCACGTTGGAGTGGGTCAGGCTGGTCCAGTTGACCACCGCCGCGGTCGCGGTGTTGGCCGAGATCGCGAACGGGCCGCCGAGCGTGGTCGTCGCCGGCGCGTTCTCCGCGACCAGCGGATCGAGCGTCTGGCGCTCGGTCTGGGAGGGCGCGACGTTGGTGTAGCCGAAGCTGTAGCTCAGGATCGCGCTGTAGGCCGGTACCGGCACGGTGAGCGCCGGCTGCAGCGGCGAGGAGGCGGTCGCATCCTCGGCGACGATCGGGCTGGTCGCCTGCGTCGTGACCTGCTGGGCGCCGGTCCCCCCGACCGGGACCGTGAAGACGGACGGCTGGTCGGCGTAGGTCGCCTGGCTGGTGGCGACGTTCTTCAGGTCGAACAGGACGTTCTCGATGCAGGCGGCGTTCGTCCCGACGGTGAACTCGTAGCGGGCGGTCGCGGTCCCGCCGGCGGCGGGGATCGTCCCGAAGCTCTTCGGGTTGCCGCTGACGCTCGCCGGGTTGCGCGAGGCGGCGCTGGCCTCGAGGTTGGCCACCGTGTTGACCGCGGGGGCCGCCGTCGAATTGCGGAGCGTGACGTCGACCGACCAGCGCTCGGTCGGCTCGATCAGCGCGTCCCCGTCACCGCACACCTCGGCCAGGTTGCCGTAGCCGTTGAACACCACGCCACAGCCGACGTCCGGGCGCGCTGCCGTGTCGCAGGTCTTCTGCACGACGTTGGTCACGCTGACGTTGTCGAGGCCGTAGCCGCCCTTGGTCGAGATGCCGTAGGCGGAGCTGTTCATCGAGCCGACGCGCCAGCGGAACTGGACCATGTCGCCCGCAGAGAGACCGGACAGCGCGCCGGAGACCGGCGTCCAGTTCCGGGCTCCCAGGTTGAGCTGGTTGAAGATCCGTTCGCCGGCGCCCGGGGTCTCGGCGTAGCAGGGGTCGCCGATCTCGCCCCCGCCGTTGCAGAGCGGGTTGCAGTAGGTGTTCCAGATCAGCGTGCCGTCGTCCGGCAGCGTGGTGAGCTTCTTCCAGGCTCCGCCGTTGAGGCGATAGTCGACCCGCGCGCCGTCCACGCGGGCGCTGCCGGAGTAGCCGAAGAGGTACTCGTGATCGAAGCCCAAGGTCGTGCTGGCCCCGCCGATCTTGAAGACCGGCGAGTACAGCACCGAGTCGGCGAGGTCGCCGTAGTCGCCGGTGGGGACGCTGTCGGCCGGGCTCTTCCAGCAGAAGTAGCCGCCGCCGGTGTTGCCGCCGGTGGCGCGCCAGAAGAAGCGGTCGGCGTACGGGCTGCAGGAGAGCCCGCTCGGGTCGCGGGCCGCGCCGTCGTCGTCCCCCGGCCCGAGCTGGTGCACGAAGCCCGCGGGGTTGGCGGTGAAGGCCTCGGAGTAGGTCCCGGCCCCCCCCTGGTCGTTGAGGTCGAGGTAGAGCGTGACCGCCTGCGGCTCCAGCGGGCCGGCGAAGCCGTCGGCCAGGATCAGGACGCGGAAGGTCGCGGTCGGCGGCTGCTCGGCGTTGGAGCAGGCGACGGAGGCGGCGACTTTGAAGGTGAAGGGGTCGGTCGCGACGCTGTTGACGGCCGTGCCGCCCGCCGGGATCGTACCGAACGACGCCGTCTTCTTCGAGATGCAGTCGACGGCGGGATCGTCGGAGTCGATGATCGCCACCACGTTCTGGAGCGGCTGGCCGGTGTTGTTGCGCAGGCGGATCGCGAAGTTTGCGATCTCGTTGGTATCGGCGTAGCTGTCGTGGTCGCCGTTGTCCGAGAGCCCGGCGGTCCCGTCGACGATCACGGCGCCCCCCTGGCAGTCGACGTAGGCGGTGGCCTGCGGTGCGTTCCCCCAGCCGCCGTTGTAGGTCACGCGGACCCGGTCGCTCGGGGCGACCAGCAGCGTCCCGTCGTTGGCACGCGGTCCGGCCGCGGTGGACGAGGGGAGCGTCCCGGCGAAGTTCGGTCCGCTGCCGTAGATCGTAAAGGTCTCGCTGTCGCCCGTCGTCTCCGACTCGACCGTCACCTGGACCGGCCCGGCGGCGAACCCGTCGAGCACGCTGATCCCGAGCTGCTGGCTCGGGCACTGCAGGTAGCTGAAGCGGTCGAAGGCCACCACCGCCGCCGGGTCGGAGCAGGTGCCGATCTGCCCGTCGGCGTGGTACTGGACGTAGGCCAGGCTGAGGTTGTCGAGCGCCAGCCCCTGCGTCGCCTCGGTGTTCAACGGGTCGCCGCCCATGTCGGTGTCGTAGACCTCGACCGCCCAGCGCCACTTCACGTCCGCCGTGGCGAGGCCGCGGGTGCTCCCGAAGCGGACGCCGTCGACGTTGCGCGGCAGGTCGACGTCGTTCCACGGCTTCGCGCTGTCCCAGGCCTGGTCGGCGTAGAAGAAGTAGCCGTAGCCGAGGGGGTAGTAGTCGTAGACTTCGTTGATGGCCGGGGTCGCGACGCCCGGGTAGGCGGGATCCCAGAAGAACCCGACCGCCATCGCCGGGTCGGCCAGCCCGACCATGTCGGAGCGGTAGTACCAGTTCGCGCTGCTCCAGTCGTAGTTCCAGGGCTGGCCGTTGGCCGCCAGTCCGGTGTGCACGGGCCCGAAGATCGGCGAGTAGAGCACCGAGTCGACGATCGAGCCGTAGCTCCCCGCTCTCGATTGCGGGAACAGGTTGCAGGAGGCGGGGTCGGCGTTGGTCTTGAAGGCCTTCGTCCCGGTGACGTCGCACGCCATCCGGGGGTCGTCCACGCGTGTTTCGCTGCCGCAGCCCGGGCCGAGGATCCACGGCGCCTCGACCGTGTTGATCTGGGTCTGCGTGCCGCAGTCGAAGGGGCTGCAGGTGTACTGGTAGTAGATCTTCTGCTCGACGAAGCCCTGCGGCCCGTCCTCGAAGTTGAAGCACTGGCTCTCGTCGACGATGGTGTCGTCCGCCTGCAGCAGGTGGCGCTGGGTGATGACCTGGGGCACGGAGAGACCGTCGTTGGCCGAGGTCAGGTACAGGTTGAAGTCGGTCGGGCTCATCCGCAGCGCCGCAGTGTCGATGCTGGGGTCGATGTAGAGCGTGAAGACCGGCGCCGTGAGCTGGCCCTTGCGGATCGTCCCGAGGTGGGCGACCGGGTTGAAGACCGTCACCTTGCCGGCCGCCGGGCCGGAGATCACCAGCTCGGCGACGACGTCGGTCAGGTCCGTGGAGGTCGGCGGGTTGAAGACGCCGAAGGTGTAGGAGATGTACTCGCCGCCGTCCATGTAGTCGCGGTACTTCTCGTTCCCTTGGCCCCCTTCGCAGCCGCCGGTGGTGATGTACCCGCCGTCCTGCAGGCGCGTCCGGCAGGAGACAGACGAGTCGATCGACCGCTCGCCGTGGCCCGGGTGCGGATCGGCATAGAGCACCGTGATCGTCTCGCCGTCGTCGACGTTGACCGTGCCATCGTTCGGCGAGCCGGCGGCGCTGTTGACCGGCCGCGTCGCCGTCCAGGTCTTGCAGGCGCTGCCCGCGCAGTCGGACCCGGTCCAGGCGCCCGCGGGGATCGTCTCGGAATCGCCGCCCGTGGTGGTCACCGTCGTGCTGGCCGAGACGGTCGCCGCGTCGATCGCGATCGAGTCGGTCACCGTGACCGTCATCGCGTCGTCGCAGGTGTACGTCCCCTTGTCGGTCTGGACCAGGGCGTCGGTGCTGCAGGACGGGAAGCGGAAGCTGGCGATGTGGGTCTTCCAGGCGGCGTAGCCGCCGTCGGAGAACTCGCCGAGGTACCAGAAGGTGCAGCCGTCCGGGTCGATCGTCATGCCGCTGTAATCGCCCCAGCGGTCGCAGCCCCCCCCGCAGCCGGCGCCGTCGGTGTAGTTGCCGAGGCCCGCGCGCTGCACGGTCTCGGTCTGCAGCGTCCCCGGCGGGTCGCTGACCTCGCGCCCCGTCACGACCACCTGGGTGTGGGTCGTCGGACTGGACCTGGTGTAGCCGATCGCGATGTTGCCGTTCCGGTCGACCGACACGTCCGGGTAGTAGCGGAAGTCGTCCGTGCTGCCGTACGCACCGCCGGTCTGCTGCTGCTCGAGCACCGGGGTCGGGCCGGAGACGTCGACCTGGATCCAGTCGATGCAGCTCTCGGCGCTGCCGCCGCCGACGTTGCAGGCCGTGTTGCGCGTCGCCCAGAGCTTGCCGCCGCGGTACTCGGCGTCGTACCACCGGCCGCTGCCGGTGTCGTTGTAGTTCCCGGGCAGCGATCCCAGCTCCGGCGCGCTCGGCGGCGCGCCGCCGAAGGCGGCCTCGGGGAAGGTGCCGTAGATCACCGGGGCGGTGGTGAAGGGGCTGCTCCAGCGCCAGATCCGGCTGTTGCCGCCGCCGTCGTGGGAGATGTAGTGGTGCGGGGTTCCGGGGGCCGGCCAGCCGCCGGAGCTGAAGCCGTGGAGCTTCGCCGGCTGGGCCGTGAAGAACAGCGAACCGAGGCCCGCCTCCGCGACCGCCGCGGGCTGCCCCTGGTACAGCGCATTCTTGTCGACGGCGAAGATCCGGATGTGGTCGAAGCCGCCGCCGTCGACGAACATGTTCCCCGAGATGTGGATCGCGTCGAGACCGACTCCCATGTGCGGGTAGTCGAGCCAGGTGCCGGTGGCCTGCGAGTCGGAGCGGAACGAGGTCCGGTACCAGACCCCCGTCGGGTCGTTGGTCGCGGTCGCGGCGACGCACAGGTAGGAGTCGGTGCCGGTCGTGTTCTCGACGGCCTCGCCGCCCATCACGAACCGGTTGCTGGCTTCGTCGTAGTCGACGAAGACGTCGAAGACGCCGGTGCAGTGGGGCACGCCGGCGAAGAACTGGTCCATCGTGATGTCCGCGATCAGCGGCACGCCGGACTTGTTCCAGACCCGGTAGCGCTGGTTGACGATCGCGACCAGGTGGCCCGGACCTGCCGCCATGATCGGGTCGGGCGGGACCATGTACGAGCCGGCGGAGCCGATCGCCTCGAACGACGTGCCCACCGGGGCGGGGGCGAGGGGAGCGGGTCCACTGACGTCCTGGGCGTCGAGCGTCGGCGGGGCGTTTTCCGCCTGCCGCTTCACCCAGCGGTACTCCTCCCAGGTCAGGCCCGAGTGGTGGTCGATCTCCGACTCGACTTTCCGCTCGCGCTCCGCCTCGCCCTCGGTCTTGATCGCGAGCTTGTCGAGCGGCGGGAGCTGGCGCAGGTCGACGGGGAAGACCTGGTATCGCGCGCCGTGCGTGGCGTAGGTGATCGCCTCGTCCGGCACGCTCTCGGCCCGCGTGCCGCTGATCAGGTTGGCCGCGTAGTTGCTGGCGGGCATGCTCGGCAGCCCGGCGGACGGCGCGGTCCCCAGCGTGGCGACCTGCGAGGCCTTCCAGGCCTCGAACTCCGCCTGGGCTTCCGCCGTCGCGGGACGGTAGCCGCGGACCCAGCGGCCCGCGGTGACGGCGTCGGTCGCCAGCCGGTGCTTCGGCTCCGCGGTCTTCGTGCCGGGCACGCGCTCGCGCGGCGGCGTGAGCTTGGCATCCTGCCGCCACATCCCGGGGCGGGTCGCCTGGACCGTGTCCATCTCGCGCCCCGGCTTCGGCGTCTCGCCCGACCCGTCGGCCGGGCAGGTGCCGCCGTCGGACGTGACGGCTGCGGGCACCGGCTGAAGGGACGCCGGCGGAGCCTCGTCCGCGCCGGCCGATGCGATCGGCAGGAGGAGGGCCAGGGCGGCCACGAACGTGGCGAGCGCAAGACCTCGTCCTGCGGGCTGGGAGGAGGGGGCGGCGTGGGGGCTCATCGGGAACTCTCCTGGGGGTCGGTCGTCATCAGGGCATCACTCGCTGCCGCCGCTGTTCCGAGCGGTCACGCGGTAGAAGAACGGGGCGGGCTCGCGCAGCGCGTCGACGTCGACCCAGCGGGTCGAAGTGGCGGTGCCGGCCTCGTTCCAGGGGCCCAGCGGCGCGGTGGCGCGCTCGATCCGGTAGAGCGTCGCCGGGCCGTGGCTGCCGTCGACGGGCGGCGCGGTCCAGGTCAGGACGGCGTGCCCGGCGGGGTCGGCGTCGACCCGGAGCGTGTCGCCGACCGGGTTCGGCCGCGCCAGCAGCGGCGGCGTGAAGGCCTGGCAGTCGACCCACATCCCGGCGACGTGCACCTCGTCGACGGCGGCCTCGACCACCGAGTCGGTCCCGCCGTCGGTGGCGGTGAAGCGCAGCCGCATCCGGTCGCTGGGTGCCAGGACGGTCATCAGGTCGACGGAGAAGGGGGCCCAGCCGCTGGTCGGCGAGACGCGCTGCTCGAGCAGCGTCCAGCTCGCGCCGTCGTCGTTCGAGACCTCGGCCTTGAACGAGTCGCTCGAGGCCGAGTCGTCGTAGTACCAGCGGTCGTAGCGGAGCGTCATCTCGTAGACGTGCGGCGCCCCGAAGAGCGGCGAGCGGAGGTAAGTCGATCCGCCGTCGACGTCGTTGGAGTTCGCGCTGCCGCCGCCGCTGCCGGTAACCCAGCAGGCCACGCCGGGCGCCGGGGTCGTGTCGTCCTCCGGGTTGCTCAGGCCACCCGTGACGCTGACGCCCACCGGGTCCTCGCGGGTCCAGGCGCCCTTCGTCGCGGTGCCGGGATCGGAGGTCCACCCCGCAGCGGTCTCCATGTCCCAGTCGAAGCCGGAGAGCGGCGTCTCGCTGCCGACGCGGACCCGGAAGCTCGAGCGCCGCACCGAGCTTCCATAGCGGAACTCGAGGTCGAAGATCGCAATCGCGCCGCAGGCCGAGGGATCGACGGTGAGCGAGAAGTGCGGGGCGAGGCTGACCACCGCGCCGCGCGCCGGGAGGGTCGGAAAGGTGGCGACCCGGTCGTGGATCGTGATCCCGGGGGTCTCGGTCGTCAGGATCGCCTGGAGGCCCGCGATCGGCGCGTCGGTCCGGCTCTCCGCGGTCACCGACAGCACGACCTGCTCGCCCGGGTCGAGCCCCGCGTCGCCGTTCCCCAGCGCCGCATCGTCGACGGCGTGCGAGCGGTAGACGACACCCGACTCCACGGCCAGCACGGCGGGATAGGCCTGCACCAGCCCGGTGCCGTAGTCGAGGTTCTTTCCCGGGGCGCCGCGCGGCTGGGCGGTCGTCATCAGCGCTTCCGCCAGCTCGGCCGGCGTGGCCTCGGGATTCGCCTGCAGCATGAGCGCGACGATCCCCGTGACGTGCGGCGTGGCCGAGGAGGTGCCGCTGAAGCCGCAGTAGCCGGTCCCCGGGCAGGTGGTCGAGGTCCCGTTGCCGTAGGCGGAGAGGTCCGGCTTCAGCAGCCCGATCTGCGCCCCGTCGTGGTGCGGGTAGTCCATGTAGCCGGGGGTCAGCGGCCAGGGGTAGGCCGGGTTGCTCCAGGCGACGATGTCCTCCCACGCCGACGGCCCGCGCGACGACGATGGCGTCAGGGTGTTCGTCGCGTAGTCGATGTTGGCGACGGTCACGACGGAGGAGAGGCCGCCCGCCAGCGCCTGGTCCGGGTGGAGCCACGGCGGCGGGCAGTTGCCCGGCGCGCTGACGTTGTAGGGAATCGGCCGGTTGGTCGTGTTCTGGCCGTCGTTGCCGGCGGCGTTCAGGTGAAGGACTCCGGCCGCCAGCTCGGTGTCGGTCTGCCGGCGCCAGCCCTCGTAGTCCGGCGGGTCCTCCCAGGGCCAGATGAACGACTCGGTGATGACGTGCGCGCCGTTGGCGATCGCGTAGTCCGAAGCTTCCCAACCGATCGAGTCGGGCGGCGAGCAGTCGAAGCCGAGCACCATCAGCTCGGCGTCGGGCGCCATCCCGGTGACGACGCCGTTGGTCCCGTCCCCGGCGACCTGGCCCGCGACCTGGGTGCCGTGCGAGCCGCTGGTCGGCTCGTTGTCGTGATTGCAGAGGTCCCAGCCCCAGGTGTCGTCGACGTATCCGTTGGCGTCGTCGTCGAGCCCGTTGCCCGGGATCTCGTCGAGATTCGTCCAGATGTGGTCGGCCAGGTCGGGGTGGTTGCGGTAGACGCCGGTGTCCAGCACCGCGACGATCACGCCCGCACCGGTGTAGCCGAGCTGGTTCCAGACCTGCGGCGCCCCCATCGCGGTCACTTCGCCGCGGATCGTGGCCTCGGGGTTCGGGCCCGAGGTGTCGCCGCCGGTCGGGCCGGTGGTGGGCGTGCCGCTCCCGTCGGCCGGCTCGCCGCGCCCGCCGTCGTGGAGGACCCAGCGCACCTCGGGCAACTCGGCGAGCCGCGCGATCAGCTCCGGGGTCGCTTCGAGAGCGAGGCCGTTCACACCCCACAGCACGCGCACCCGCGGCCCCGCGCCGCCCTCGCGCGCCAGCACCGCGTGCACGCCGCGCTGGCTGCGCGCGGCCAGCGCCTGCAGCGTCGAGACGACGTGAGCCCGCCGCTCTTCGCGGCGCATGCCGCGGACCTCGTCGAGCAGCCGCCCGGGCGCGGGAAACTCCTCCATCAGAACGACGACGGGGAGACGATCGCCAGGACCTGCCGTCGCCAGCGCCTGTTCGAGACTCGGCGCCAGGGCGCCGGCGGTCGCGGGGAGGGTGGCGGCCGCGAGCCAGGCGCCGAGCACGCT
>CAYZDB010000107.1:0-9227 GCA_964476985.1 uncultured Acidobacteriota bacterium
AGGCGCAGCGGCCCGAACTGTTCGACCTGGCAGAAGACCCGAAGGAACTGAGCGACCTGTCGGCCGCGCGGCCGGCCTAGGTCGACGCCTCGCGGCGCAGCCTGGAGCTGATCGGACAGCGCGCGCGCGACGCGGCCCCCGAGGCCTCGGGCGAGCGCGCGGTGAGCGAGGAGGAGATGGCGCAGCTGCGGGCGCTGGGCTACGCCGCCAGCGGGCGGCGCGCCGAGGCCGGCGAGCTGGTCGAGGCCGAGGCGGTCGACCCCAAGGACCGCGGCGCGTTCCTCAAGCAGTACGACGCCGCGCTCGTCGCCACCCAGTCGTCGCACCCGGAGACGGCGCTGCCGCTGTACGAGGCGCTGCGCGCGGTCGAGCCCGACAACCCGGCCTTCCTCGAGAGCTACGGCCGCGCGCTGATCCTGACCGGCCGCACCGACGAGGCGATCGGCGTCTTCCGGCACGCGGTGCAGGTCGACCCGGGGTTCGCGCTGGGCTGGCACCGGCTCGGCCAGCTGCTCGACTCGAAGGGGGACCGGACCGGCGCCGAGGCGGCCTATCGACGGGCAATCGCGACCGACCCGCTGGCGATCCTGTCCTACAAGGCGCTGGCCAGCCTGCTGGTCGAAGCCGGACGGGACCAGGACGCGCTGAAGGTCCTGACCGAGGCCCAGGCGCTCGACCCCGGGGACAAGGCGATCGCGAACCTGCTGGCGCAGGTCCGCGTCCGCACCGCGAAGTGAGCGCCGCTCAGCGCGGCTGGATGTCGAAGGCCAGCCGCGCGTAGGCCCCCTGCGGATCGCTCAGCAGGGAGAGACGCTCGACCTCGGCCGCGACGCGCCGGGCTTCGCCCAGCAGCGCGCCTTCGGAGGCCCGGTCCCGCTCGTCGTGCCGGCCGACCGACTCGAGGAACTGCTGCCAGGGGGTCTTCTGCTCCTGGTAGAAGGTCAGGCCGTACTGCTCGCCGAGTCCGGCCTTCTTCGCGGTCCACTCGATCGCCGCCGAGAGGCCGCCGAACTCGTCGACCAGCCCGAGCGCCTTGGCCGAGCCGCCCGACCAGACCCGGCCCTGGGCGATCTCGAGCACCTTCTCCCGCGGCAGCTTGCGGCTCTCCGCGACCTTCGCCGTGAACTCGTCGTAGATCCGGTCGACGAAGCCCTGGACGATCGCCAGCTCCTCCGGGCTCTTGGGGCGGTAGAGCGTGAACAGGTCGGCGTAGCGCCCGGTCTTCACGACGTCGGTCGTGACCCCGACGTTGTTCATCAGGCGCTGCAGGCTGGGGAGCATCCCGAAGACCCCGATCGAGCCGGTGATCGTGTTCGGCTCGGCGAAGATCCGGTCGCCGTAGGTCGAGATCCAGTAGCCGCCGGAGGCCGCGACGGTCCCCATCGAGACCGCCACGGGCTTCTTCTCGCGGGTCAGCCGGACCTCGCGCTGGATCACCTCGGAGGCCGAGGCGCTGCCGCCCGGGCTGTTGACCCGCAGCACGACCCCCTTGACGTCCTTGTCGAGGCGGGCGCGCCGCAGCAGGCGCGCCAGCACGTCGCCGCCGACCTCGGCCTTGTTGTTGCCGTCGACGATCTCCCCCTCGGCGTAGATCACCGCGATCCGGTTCCTGCCCCCGGCCGGCCGGCGGCGCGCCTCGCGCCAGAGGATGTAGTCGTCGAGGTCGATCCGGCGGAAGGTCCGGGCGTCGGGGTCGGCCCCGCTCAGCTTCTTCAGCTCCAGCTGCAGCTCGTCGTAGTAGGCCAGCCGGTCGACCAGCTTGAGCGTCCGGGCCTCCTCGGCCAGGAAGACGCCGCGCTCGTCCGCCATCCGCTGCAGCTCGGCCTGGGGCAGGCCGCGCGAGGCCCCGACGTCGGCCAGGAAGACGCCCCACAGGTCGCCCAGCAGCAGCCCGATCTGCTCGCGGTTCTCGTCCGACATCCGGTCCAGCACGAAGGGCTCGACTGCCGACTTGTACTTGCCGACACGGGTGACCTGGACGTCGACGCCGTACTTCTCGAAGGCCCGGGCGTAGAACATCGGCTCGCTGGCGAAGCCGTTCAGCTCGACGTCGCCGTAGGGGTGGACCAGCAGCTGGTCGGCGACCGAGGCCAGGTAGTACGAGGCCTCGTCGTAACCCATGTCGTAGGCCCAGACCGGCTTCTTCGACTCCTTGAAGGCGGAGAGCTCGCGCCGGATGTCGGAGAGCGCGGCCCAGCCCGAGCTGTAGCCCTCGCGCGCCACCCCGCCGGTGATCAGGATCCCGCGGATCGCGTCGTCCTCGGCTGCCTGGCGGATCGCCTGGGTCACGGCCCAGAGCGACAGCCGCTCGCCGTCGCGCCCCATCAGGGCGTCCTGCAGCAGCTGGCCCGGCTCGCGGAAGGGCGGCCGGTCGGCGACCGGCGTCGAGAGGTCGACCACCAGCACCGCGTCGCGCGGGGCGCGCGGGGCCCCGCTCTGTCCGGCCGAGCCGGCGGCCAGGAGCGCCACCAGCAGGACCGCGAAGAACAGCCCGGCGGCGACGAACGCGATCGCCAGGAGGCTCGCGAAGAACATCTTCAGGAAGTCTTTCATGGGAGCCTCGGGTGCCTTTCGCCGCTCAGTTGGCGGCCTTGATCTGGTCCCAGATCCGGGTGTACTTCACGTTCTGGTCGCCCAGGTCGAGGATCACCTCGCTGCGCGCCCGGACCGCGGGGTCCAGGAAGACCGCGGGGTTCGACCGGAACTCCTCGGGCAGCAGCGGGTAGCTGGCCGAGTTCGGGCAAAGGTAACCGATGAACTCGCTGTTCGCCGCCGCGTTCTTCGGGTCGTGCAGGAAGTTGACGAAGGTGTGGGCCAGGTCGACCTCCTTCGCGCTCTTGGGGATCACGAAGTCGTCGCAGGAGACCGAGGTCCCCTCCTGCGGCGCGGCGAAGGCGATGTCTTCGTTCTCGCCCTGGACCTGGACGATGTCGCCCGAGTAGCCGTGGACCATCACGAACTCGCCCGAGGCCAGGCCGCTCTTGTACTGCTCGTTCTCGAACTTGGCCAGGTTCTTCTTCCAGCGGATCACGACGTCGCGGGCCTGTTCCAGCTCCTGGTCGTTGGTCGTGTTCAGGCTGTAGCCCAGGAACTTGAGCGCCGCGCCGATCGTCTCGCGCATGTCGTTCAGCATCGTCACCCGGCGTCCCAGGTCGGCCCGGTCGAAGGCGGCCCAGGAGGCCTGGAAGTCCGGGACCTTGGACTTGAGGTAGGCGATCCCGGTGTTGGTCAGCATGTAGGGGACGCTGTGCTGCATCTTCGGATCGAGCGCGATCGCCAGGTACTCCGGGTCGACGTTCTTCAGGTTGGGGAGCCGGGCGTGGTCGATCGGCTGGATCAGCCCCTCCTTGTTCATGATGCTGACCATGTAGGAGGACGGCGTGATCAGGTCGTAGCCCGAGGCCCCGGCCTTGATCTTGGCGTACATCGCCTCGTTGGAGTCGAAGGTGTCGATCACGACCCGCGCCCCCGTCTGGGCCTCGAACTGCCTGATCAGCTCGGGCTGGATGTAGTCGGCCCAGGTGTAGACGTGGAGCACCGGCTGCGGCTTGCTGCAGCCGGTCAGCGCCAGGGCGAGCGCGGCGAGCGCGGTGAGCGCGAGGACGGGCAGGGCGGCGCGGCGCGGGAAGGTCATCGCTTGTCCCCCATGAGGCGCTGGCTGAGCCAGACCGTGACGAAGGTAACCACCAGGAGCAGGGTCGACAGCGCATTGATCAGCGGCGGCTGGCCGTGCTTGATCATGCTGTAGATCCGGACCGGCAGGGTGGTCGACCCCGGCCCGGCGACGAAGAAGGTGATCACGAAGTCGTCGATCGAGAGCGTGAAGGCCAGCAGTGCGCCGGCCGCGATCCCCGGGGCCAGCAGCGGCAGCAGCACGCGCCGGACCGTGGTCCACCAGTTGGCGCCGAGGTCCTGTGCGGCCTCGATCAGCGACCAGTCGAAGTCCTGCAGCCGGCCGAGCACGGTCATCGTCACGTAGCTCATCGAGAAGGTGACGTGGGACAGGATGATCGTCGTCAGGCCCAGTTCGAAACCGATCGCCACGAAGAACAGGAGCAGGCTCATCCCCATCAGGATCTCGGGGATCACCAGCGGGGTGTAGATCAGCAGGTAGTGCAGCCGCTGCAGCCGGTCGGCGTAGCGGTGCAGGGCGAAGGCCGCGGTGGTGCCGAGGACGGTCGACACGGTCGTCGCGACCGTCGCGACCACCAGGGTGTTGCGCAGCGCGTGCCAGATCTCTCTCGCGTCCCACAGCCGGCGGTACCACTCGAGCGTGAACCCCTCCCAGCCGGCGGAGAAGCGCGAGGCGTTGAACGAGTTGATCACCAGCACCAGGACGGGAAGGTAGAAGAAGACCAGCACGGCGACCGTCGTGTAGAGCGGCACCCGGCTGCGCTTCACGGCGAGTTCTCCGGTCTCGGCGCCAGCAGGTCCCGGCCGCGGTTGAGCGCCAGCACGCCGAAGGTGGGCAGCAGCACCGCCAGCGCCAGCAGCGCCGAGAGGGCCGAGGCCTCGGGCAGGTTGCGGTCGACGAAGGTGCGCTGGGCGATCTTGTTGCCGATCATCTCGGACGACGGGCCGCCGACGATGTCGGGCACGACGTAGGCCCCCAGCGCCGGGATGAAGGTGACCAGCATGGCGGTGACGATCCCGCGGCGGATGCCGGGGAGGAAGACGCTGCGGAAGGCCCGGAACGGGGAGGCGCCGAGGTCGCGCGCCGCTTCGATCAGGCGGAAGTCGAACTTCTCGGCGGCGGCGTAGATCGGCAGGATGGCGAAGGGCAGTTCGGTGTAGACCAGGACCAGCAGCACCGCCCAGGGGTTGTAGAGCAGCTGGGTGTCGGGCCCGGCGAGCCCGAGCGCGACGAGCGCCCGCTTGAGCGCGCCCTCGGGGTGGAGCAGCATCTTCCAGGCGAAGATCCGGACCAGGAAGCTGGTCCAGAACGGGATGATCACCAGCAGCAGCAGCGTGTTCTGCCGGCGCTTCGGCGCCCGGGCCATGAAGTAGCCCATCGGCACCGCGAGCAGCAGGCAGGCGATGGTCGTGACGACGGAGAGCCAGACCGTGCGCCAGACGATCGCCGGGTAGTTCGGGTTGCCGAGCGAGCGGATCGTCTCCAGCGTCCAGCCCTCGCCGATCCCGCCGTAGGGGGTGGCCGGCTTGAACGCGATCGCGAAGACGATCACCGACGGGACGACGAACAGGACGATCAGCCAGAGCAACGAGGGGAGGGTGATCGACCACTCCGCGCCGCGGCTGCGACGCCCTTCAGGCACCGTGGGACCCGGTCGCGGCGCCCTGGCCGTCGTCGTCGGCCTCGCCGACCTCCTCGGGCGGGGTGCCCATCAGCCGCTCGTCGGACTCGGAGTAGCGCTCGAGCATGAACCCGTCGTCGGCGTGCCAGCGGATGAAGACGTCCTCGCCCCAGCGGATCGGCTGCTCGTCGAGCAGGAAGCGGTTGTGCTGCTGGTAGACCGCGATCCGGTAGTCCTGGACCCGCACCCAGTACTTGGTGTGCGAGCCGAGGTAGACGACGTCCTCCACGTGGGCCGGGACGACGTTCGAGTGGGCCCCCTGCTCGGGCCGCTCGCGGGAGATCCGGATCTTCTCCGGCCGCACCGAGAGGTAGATCAGGTCGCCGGTCTTCAGCTGCTTGTCGTTGAAGACCACGACGTCGGGGAAGCCGTCGATCGCCAGCCGGCTGTAGTCCGGGCCGACCATCTCGTCGACCGTCCCCTCGAAGAAGTTCGTGTCGCCGATGAAGGCCGCGACGAAGCTGCTGCGCGGGGCCTCGTAGATCTCGGTCGGGCTGCCGAGCTGCTCGACCTTCCCGTGGTTCATCACCGCGATCCGGTCCGACAGGCTCATCGCCTCGCCCTGGTCGTGGGTGACGTAGACGAAGGTGATCCCGACCTCGTCGTGGATCAGGTCGAGCTCGATCAGCATCTTCTGGCGCAGCTTGAGGTCGAGCGCCGCCAGCGGCTCGTCGAGCAGCAGCACGTCCGGCTTCTTGATCAGCGCCCGCGCGATCGCGACCCGCTGCTTCTGGCCGCCGCTGACCTGGTCGGGGTACTTGCCGGCCTGGTCCTCCATCTGGATCAACTCCAGCATGGCGTCGACCTCGCGCTCGATCGTGGCCTTGTCGACCCCTTCGATCTTCAGCCCGAAGCCGATGTTCTGGCGCACCGTGAGGTGCGGGAAGAGCGCGTAGTTCTGGAAGATCGTGTTGACCTTGCGCTTGTGGGGGGGCAGCTCGGTGATGTCCTGGCCGTCCAGGAAGACCCGCCCCTGGTCGGGCCGCTCGAAGCCGGCCAGGATCCGCAGCAGGGTCGTCTTGCCGCAGCCCGACGGACCGAGCAGCGAGAAGAACTCTCCGCGCCGGATCGAGAGCGAGACGCCGTCCACCGCCCGCACCTGGCCGTAGTGCTTGCGGACGTTCTCGAACTCGAGGAACTCGGCCAAGGCGTTCGCTCCCAGCGCGCGGCCGCGGCGGAGGCCGCCGGGGCAGGCGGGAGTTTAGGGCCGGGGGGGGCCGGGGTCCAGCGCCGCCCGGCGCCTCAGAAGTGCCACTCGAAGACGGCGGCGATCTCCTCGATCGTGGCGTCGCCGTAGACCGCCTTCGCGGCCTCCAGCGGCCGCGCCCAGCCGATCACGCCCCAGAGGTCGAAGCTCTCGCTGATCGTCCACTCGGCGGTCAGGTCGATCTCGTCCGCGAACTCGTCCCCGACCCCGGCGGGGACGCCGTGGTAGGCGCCGGTGTCGACCCACATCCGGTGCAGGTAGGCCCGCAGCAGCAGCGGCTCGATCGGGGTCCAGGCGGCCTCGAGCCAGAGCGCCTTCTCGTCGGTGTTGTCGTTGAGCGTGGCGCCGATGATGTCCCCGATGTACCACTGCGACCAGTCCGCGTCGCCGTAGTACCAGGGAAAGTAGCCCTCCTGCTCCGGCGTGGCGGGATCGTCGCCGCTGAAGAACGCGTAGTGCAGCGTGAAGTAGTTGTCGAGCTCGGTCGGCAGCGTCCACGACAGGTAGGCGTACCAGGCCTCGGCGTCGTAGGGGGTCCCGCCGGTCCGTCCGCGCTCCCAGACGTAGTCGCCGCCGAAGGTGACGGGGCCGAAGGGGAGCTTGCCGCGGAGCCAGGCCGCCCGCGGGTCGTTGTCGAGCGGGCCGGTGTCGTCGCGCGTCACGTAGTCGAACGCGACGTGGGGGCCGTCCTCGCCGGCCGACCAGCGCACCTCGGCGCCCCAGCCGTAGCCGTCCTCGGCGTCGCCGGTCGTGCGGTCGAGCAGGAAGGTGTACCCGCTCGCCCCGAACCCGCTCGCCGCGTCCCAGTCGACCTTGACCGCGTCGAAGAACCAGATCGGGTTGAGCCAGAGCGCGGCCTTCTCGCTGCGGAAGCCGTCGGAGACGACCAACCCGTTGCCGATCTGCAGGTCCTGGCGGCCGATCGTCACCCCCACGCCCGAGCCGCCGATGTCGGCGAACTCGACCAGCGCGCGGTAGAACAGGAACTGCGCCTCCGAGCCGGTCCCGTACGCGTCGTCGCCGAGGGTCCAGGTCGCCGCGCCGCCGACGTCGAAGCGGACCCAGTCCGCCGGCCGCCAGTGGGCCTCCAGCAGCAACGCCCCTTCGCCCCAGGCGTACTTCCCGTCCGGGTCGGGCTGGTCCGGCGAGCCGAAGTACTGCCCGCGCTGGGCGAGTCCCGCGACCTTCAGGTCGCCGTTCCAGGAGAAGACCTCGTCGGCCTTCGCGGCGTCAGCCGCCTGCGGATCGGCGAGGGGCGGGCTCCCGGGTGTCGTCGATTCCTGGGCCGCGGCCCCCCGCAGGACGAGGGGCGCGAGCAGCAGGACGGCCAGCGCGAGGGGGGCGGCACGGCGCATCGGGGCCTCCGGATCCGCGCGGACGGGGACACCGCGGGCGGGCGCATCCTGCGGGAGCCCGGCGCGCCGGGTCAAGCGGCCGGACGCGGCCGCTGGCCGGCGCGCGGAGGGCGGTCCAGACTCTGCGCATGACCAAGAAGAGATCCGCCTGGTCCCGCGGCGGCGCCGCGCCCGCGCCGGCCGCGGGCGACAGCGACGAGTTCGCCCGCCTGCTGGCCGAGACCGGCCGCGAGCGCTTCGCGGTCCTCTCGGCCGGCGACCGGGTCGAGGGGACGGTGGTGCAGCGCACGGCTTCGGCCCTGCTGATCGACGTCGGCCAGCGCAGCGAGGCGGTGATGCCGCTCGAGGGGATGACCCCCGAGGAACTGGTGGCGCTGCGGGTCGGGACGCGGGCCCAGTTCCTGGTCACGCGCGCCGCGGGCGGGACGATCGAGTTGTCGCACGCGCTGGCGGCCCGCGCGCTCGACCTGGAGCGGCTGCAGGAGGCCCGGCGCAGCGGCGTACCGGTCGAGGGCAAGGTCTCGGGCGAGAACAAGGGCGGGTTCACGGTCGAGCTGGGCGGCCAGCGCGGCTTCGTCCCGTTCTCGCAGATGGAGCTGGGCCCCGCCCGGCCGCTCGCGGAGTACGCCGGGCGCACGCTGCGCTTCCGGGTCAGCGAGGTCCGCGGGCGCGACGTCGTGCTCTCGCGGATCGAGATCCTGCGCGAGGAGCAGGCCGCGGCCCGCGCCGAGCTGCTGGCCGGGCTGGACGAGGGGCAGATCCTCGAGGCCACCGTCGTCCGCGCCGAGCGCTTCGGCGTCTTCGTCGACCTCGGCGCCGGGGTCCACGCGCTGGTGCCGCGGTCCGAGCTGTCGTGGTCGCGCGACGACACGGCGCGTCCGGCGCTGCCGCCGGGGACCGCGGTCACGGTCCGGCTGCTGGAAGTCGACCTGGAGGGGGAGCGGCCGCGGATCTCGGCGAGCCTGAAGCAGGTCGGCGAAGACCCGTGGCGCGAGGCGGCCGCGCTGCTGGCGCCGGGCCGCACCCTCAAGGGTCGCGTGACGCGGGTCGCGGCCTTCGGCGCCTTCGTCGAGCTGACCCCCGGTGTCGAGGGGCTGGTCCACGTCAGCGCGATGGGCGGCGGCCGGCGCGTGACGCACCCCAGCGAGGTCGTGCGCCCGGGCCAGGAGGTCGAGGTCGCGGTCCTCGCGATCGATCCCGAGGCGCGGCGGATCTCGCTCTCGCTCGACCCGCTCGAGGCCGGCGGACTGGACGAGCTCCAGCGCGCCAAGCTGGCCGCGCCCGAACCGGCGGGAGGTGGCGGCGGCGCGCTGGCCGACGCGCTGCAGCGCGCGCTCGCGGCGAAGCCGG
>CAYZDB010000108.1:0-8655 GCA_964476985.1 uncultured Acidobacteriota bacterium
CCTCCGCTGATGCGCGCGGGCCTTCGCCGCGCGGCGTGCCTGGCCGGGCTGGCGCTGCTCGCTGCCGGCTGCGCCGCGCGCGTCGCGTCGCCCGGGGAGCCGGGGCCCGGCAGCGCCTGCCGCGAGGGGTTCTACCGCGGGAAGTACGAGCCGGGCACGGTCGCGCCCGAGGCGGCCGCATCCGGGGCCGCCGGGCGCAGCCCGCGCGCCTTCCGCGCCTCGGTCCGGCGCTGCGTCGACGGCGCGCTGCTGGTGGAGTTGCGCGGAGCGGTCGGGGGCGCGCAGCTGGTGGCGGCGGTTCGCGACGGCCGGGCCCGGCTGGTGCTGGCCGGGGAGCGCACGGTGGTCGACGGCGAGGATTCGCCCGCGCTCTGGGAACGCTGGACCGGGCTGCCGATCAGCGGCGCCCTGTTGGCCGCGGCGCTCGACGGGGCGGCCGACCCCACGACCGAGCGCGAGGCGGCCGGCTGGCGCGTGCGGGTCCAGGCCGGCGCGGCGGGGGAGTCGTTCCCGGCCCGCGCCGAGGCGTCGGGGCCGGGCGGTGCCCGGATCGAGCTGGTCCGGCAGTCCGAGCGCCCGGGGCGCGCCGCCTTCGCCTGGCCGGAGGTCCCGGCCGGGTTCCGGCTCGTCGGCGAGCCGGGGGGGAGCGCGTGAACGGGTCCGCCAGCACCGCCGCGGGGTCGCGCCGCCTGGCGGTCCGGGCCTTCGGCAAGCTCAACCTGGCGCTCGAACTGCTCGGTCCGCGGCCCGACGGCTACACCGAGATCGCGACCGTCTTCCAGACGATCGACCTCTTCGACACGATCGGCTTCCGGACCGACCCCGGCTCCCCCGGGGCGCTGACCCTCGAGACGACCGGCCCCGAGCCGTGCCCTCCCGCCGAGAACCTCGCCTGGCGCGCGGCCCGGGCCTGGCTCGAGCGCGCCGGGAGCCCGTTCGGGGTCGCGCTGCGGCTGACCAAGGACCTGCCGGCGGGGGCCGGGTTGGGGGGAGGCTCGGCCGACGCGGCGGCCGTGCTCTGGGCCCTCGACCGGGTCGCCCCGGTCCCGCTCGGAGCGGGGGCTCTGGCCGAGCTGGCCGCCGGGCTGGGGGCCGACGTCCCTTACCTCCTGGACGGCGGGCTCGCGCTCGGCACCGGCCGGGGGGACCGGATCGAGCCGCTCGACGACCTGCCCCCCCAGGCCGTGGTGGTCGCCTGGCCCGGGTTCGGGCTCTCGACCGCCGAGGTCTACCGGCGCGCCCGGGCCGGATTGACGGCCACCGGCGGCGCCTCTAAGATGCGCCGGTTCCTGAGCCGGCTGAGGCCGTCCGAGAACGCCATCCCCGCTCCCTTCAACGACCTGTACCCCGCGGCGGCTGAACTCGCCCCGGCGGTGCAGCGTCTTGCCGGGAGGCTGTCCGCACTCGGCGGCCGGGGCGGCATGACCGGCAGCGGCTCCGCCGTCTTCGGCCTGTTCGCGGACGGGCCGGCCGCGGCGGAGGCGGCAAGGCGGCTGCAGGACGAGGAGCCCGGGGCGTGGGTCCGCGCGGCGCGCACGTTGCCGCGGCGGGAACTCGCCGCGCGACGCCTCGTCGAGGACCCCGAGGGGAGGATCACGGCGCCATGAACATCACGGACATCCGGGTCTTTCCGGTCGACGAGGAGAAGCTCAAGGCGTTCGTGACGATCGTGTTCGACGAGTGCTTCGTGGTCTCGGACATCAAGGTGATCCACGGGCCCAACGGGCTGTTCATCTCGATGCCCAGCAAGCGCCGCAAGAACGGCACGTTCCGCGACGTCGCGCACCCGCTGAACCAGGAAACGCGCCGGATGATCGAGGAGCGGATCCTCGCGCGCTACGGCGAGATGCTCGCCGCGGGCGCGCAGCCCCGGCGCCCGCGCGCGCCCCGCGAGGCGGCCGAGGACGAGGCCGAATACGCGGATCGCGGACGTCGCCGACCGGGCGTTCCGCGAGGGCGACACCCCCCACGCGCTGCCGCCGGCCGCCGGGCCGCACGGGGCGCGCCCCGCCGCGCCCGGGGCCTGAGCGGCCAGGCGCCCGCAGGAGAGCCGACGTGATCCCGTTCGCCGAGATCAAGGTCTTCGGAGGCACCGCGCACCCGGCGCTGGTCAAGGAGATCTGCGACTACCTCGGCGTCCCGCCCGGCTCGCTGCAGGTCGACCAGTTCAGCGACGGCGAGTGCCACGTCCAGATCCTCGAGAACGTGCGCGGAGCGGACGTCTACGTCATCCAGCCGACCAACCCGCCGGCCGAGAACCTGCTCGAGCTGCTGCTGCTGGTCGACGCCTTCAAGCGCTCGTCGGCGGAGCGGATCACGGCCGTGATCCCGTACTTCGCCTACGCCCGCCAGGAGCGCAAGGACAAGCCGCGCGTCCCGATCAGCGCCAAGCTGGTCGCCGACCTGATCGTCGCCGCCGGGGCCGACCGCGTGCTGACGATGGACCTGCACGCGCCGGCGATCCAGGGCTTCTTCAACGTGCCGGTCGACCACCTCTACGCGATGCCGGTCTTCATCCGCCAGATCGAGCGCTGGAACCTGCCGGACCTGACGATCGTCTCGCCCGACGCGGGCGGCGTGGAGCGGGCGCGGATGTACGCCAAGCGCTGCAAGGCCGAGCTGGCGATCATCGACAAGCGCCGCAGCGCGCCCAACGTCGCGGAGTCGGTCCAGGTGATCGGCGACGTCGGGGGACGGCACTGCGTGATCACCGACGACATCGTCGACACCGCCGGGACGCTGTCCGGCGCGGTCAAGGCCCTGCAGGCCGCGGGTGCCGCGTCGGTGCGCGGCTGTTTCACCCATCCCGTGCTGTCGGGGAAGGCGATCGAGCGGCTGATGGACAGCCCGATCGCCGGCATCGCCGTCACCAACACCATACCGCTCGACGAGACGCGGCGTTCCTGCGAGAAGATCGAGGTCCTCTCGGTGGCACCGCTCCTGGGCGAAGCGATCCGCCGGACGCACACCAACTCGTCGATCAGCTCTCTGTTCGTCTAGGAAGACAGACGCAACACGGAAGGACAGGACCGCCATGAGCCAAGTCGTGAATTTCGAAGTCGTTCCGCGCGAGGAGTACGGCAAGAACGCCGCCGGCCGGGCCCGGCGCGCCGGCTACGTGCCGGCCGTCGTCTACGGCGGCGGGCGTGAGCCGCAGGGTGTGCTCGTCGACCCGCGCCTGATCGAGGGCGTGATGCACAGCGAGCGCGGCCTCAACACGCTGATCCACCTCAAGATCGGCGACCGCGACCTCAAGCGGATGGTGCTGATCCGCGAGGTCCAGCGCCATCCCGTGACCGAGCGGGTCACCCACGCCGACTTCGTCCGCGTCGAGATGGACAAGAAGATCGAGGTCGCGATCCCGGTGCACGTCGTCGGGATCCCGGTCGGCGTCAAGAGCGAAGGCGGGATGCTCGAGATCGTGAACCGCTCGGTGCTCGTGCGCTGCCTGCCGGGCGAGATCCCCGACTCCGTCGACGTCGACGTCACCGACCTGCACAACAACCAGCACATCTCGGCCGCCGACGTCGCGCTGCCGGCCGGGGTCGAGCTGGCGGCCCACCCCCACGAGGTCATCGTGACGATCCTCGGCAAGCAGGCCGAGGAGGCCAAGCCGGCGGAAGCCGAGGCGGCCGCGGCTCCCGCGGCGCCGGAAGCGGCCAAGCCGGCGGCCAAGTCGGGCGGCAAGGCCGAGGGCAAGAAGGACTAGCACCCTGTCCGGGAACGCCGTCCCCGGCGGCTGCCACGCGGCGGCCGCCGGCCGCCCGTGATCGCGGTCGTCGGCCTCGGCAACCCCGGGGCCGAGTACGCCGGCACGCGCCACAACGTCGGGTTCGCGGCCGTCGAGCTGCTGGCCGGGCGGCACCGGATCGAGCTCGGACGGACCCGCCACCGGGCCCGGTTCGGGACGGGGCGGATCGCCGGCCAGTCGGTGCTGCTGGCCGAGCCGCTGACCTTCATGAACCTGTCGGGGGAAGCGGTCCGGCCGCTCCTGTCCTACCACGGCATCGATCCCGCGGAAGGGCTGGTCGTGATCCACGACGAGGCCGACCTGGAGCCGGGGACCGTGCGGATCAAGCAGGGGGGAGGCATCGCCGGCCACAACGGCCTCGAGTCGCTGCTCGCGCACCTCGGCTCGAACGACTTCCTGCGGGTCCGGATCGGGATCGGGCGGCCGGCCGGCCGGCCCGAGAAGATGGCCGACTGGGTCCTGTCGCGGCCCGCGCCGGCCGAGGCGCCGCTGGTCGAGGAGTCGATCGGCGCGGCGGCCGACGCCGTCGAGGCGATCCTGCGCGACGGCCCGGCCCGGGCGATGGGGGCGGTCAACCGCCGCCCCTGAGCCCCCGGGCCCGGCGCGCCCGCGCCCCTTTGGCGGGGGCGGGGGGCGCGTGCTAGAGTTCCCCGCTTTTTGCCCACATCCCCTCGCCCCGCGGTTCGGCCCGGGGCCACAGGCCAGGAGGGAAACACGATGCGTCGCTACGAGATGGTTCTCGTGGCGGCTCCCACGGTCCCGGAAGAGGACCACGACCAGCAGGTCACCGCCTTCGAGCAGCTGATCGCCGAGCGCGGCGGCACGGTGCTGAAGGTCGACCGGTGGGGCCGCCGCAAGCTCGCGTACCCGATCAACAAGTTCCAGGAGGGGAACTACAGCCTCCTGCTGTACGACGCCGAGCCCGAGGTGGAGAAGGAGTTCGTGCGCCGGTTGAAGCTGACCGACACGGTGCTGCGCTTCCTCTCGGTTCGCGCGGACCACGAGAAGGTGCCGACCGCCGAGGAGAAGGCGGCCCTCGAGGAGGCGCGTCGCGAGCACCTGCGCCGCGCGGCCGAGCGCGCCGCGCTCGGTGACGCCGCCGACGCGCTGGCGGCCGCGGCCGAGGCCGTGCCCGGCGGCGACGTCGAGGCCGTCCGCTTCGACGAGGACGCATTCGAGGACGACGACTGGGACGGCGGTCCCCGCCGCAACCGGGAGGATCTGCCGTGACCGTCCAGAGAAAGGCGCGCGGCCGCCGCTTCCTGTTCAAGCGCCGCAAGTACTGCAAGTTCTGCGAGTCGAAGGTCGACGTGATCGACTACAAGGACCTGCGCACGCTCCAGAACTACATCCCCGAGCGGGCCAAGATCCTGCCGCGCCGCGTCTCGGGCACCTGCGCCAAGCACCAGCGCCAGCTCGGCCTCGCGATCAAGCGGGCCCGGCACCTGGCGCTCCTGCCGTACGTCGCGGACTGAGCGGAGGAGACGGCGATGCAGATCATCCTTCGCGAGGACGTGCCTCACCTCGGCCGCCGCGGCGACGTCGTCAAGGTCGCCGACGGCTACGCCCGCAACTACCTGCTCCCCAAGCGGCTCGCCTACCTGGTGACCCCTGGGATCAGTAAGCAGATCGAGACCGAGGGCCGCGCCCGGACCGCCCGCGAGGCCCGCGAGCGCCGCGACGCCGAGTCGCTGGCCCAGCAGCTGCGCGACGTGCAGGTGCTGCGGCTGTTCCGCAAGGCCGGCGAGACGGGCGTGTTCTACGGCTCGGTCACCGCGGCCGACATCGCGGAAGCGCTGGGGACCCGGGGCTTCACGGTCGACAAGCGCAACGTCCGGCTCGACGATCCGATCAAGAAGCCGGGCACCTACCGGGTCCCGGTCCACGTCTACCGCGACGTCAACGTCGAGCTGGTCGTGGAGGTCGAGCCGGAGGACGCCGCGGCGACGCCGTGAGCGTTCCGGCCAGGGCTCCGGGCGGGAAGCGCGAGCCGGGCGGCGCGAAGGCGCCGGTCCGGCTCGACGCCTCCCTGGTCGGGCGCGGTCTCGCGGCCGCGGCGGCGGGCTGGCTGCTCCCCGGGCTCGGCCACTGGATCGTCGGCGCGCGGCGCAAGGCGCTGATCTTCTTCGCGATCATCGTCGCCACGGTCACGACCGGTTTCGCCCTGGGCGGGAACCTCTCGGTGGTCGACCCCAGGACGCCGGTGATCTCCCGGCTGCAGGTCGCGACCAACCTCGCGCTGGGCCCGGTCGAGCCGGTCATGCGTACCGTGCTCTACGGCTCCCTGGCCTACCGCGGGGACGAGGCGTTCGTCCCCGGCCCGCAGCGCCGGGCGCTCGAACTCCGCCGGGCGCGCGCGCTGGGCCGGCCCTTCAGTGCCTTCGGCTCGACCTACCTGCTCACCGCGGGCCTGCTGAACCTCCTGCTTCTGCTCGACGCCTGGGACATCGCGATCGGGCGCAAGTCCAGGGACTGAGGGACGAGGCCGCCGTGCTGCTGCTGCTCAACCTGGTCTGGTTCGCCACGCTGGTCAGCGCCTTCTTCGCGACGCTCGCCGGGCGGAAGGATCGCCGTCTCAGGCTGGGGCTGACGATCTGGGGCGCGATGGTGGGCGGCAGCGTCGTGCTCGCGCTGCTCATGGCCCCGATCAGCTGAGGCAGGCGGTGGCCGGCAACCTCTCGGCCTCCCCCGTGTCCGGCGCGGGCGCCGCGCCGCGCTGGCGCCTGGCGCTGCCGCTCGGGCTGATGGCGGCGATCGCGGCGGCGTCGCACACCCGGCTCCCGGTCGGGCTCCCCGGGCCGAGCGACAAGCTGGTCCACGCCACCGTCTTCGGCCTGCTCGCGGCGCTCTGGTTCTGGGCGCGCCGGGTCGGCGCCGGGGACCGCCGCGCCGCGCTGGCCGCGGCCGCGCTGGCGACGGGGTGGGGCGCGCTCGACGAACTGCACCAGTCCTTCGTGCCGGGGCGTGTCGCGGACGGGCTCGACCTGCTGGCCGACGCCGCCGGCGCCGTCGCGGGCGCGCTGGCGGCCCTGGCGGCGGCGCGCGCGCGCAGAGCCTGAGGCGGCGCGATGCGGAACGTCATCGTCACCCAGAGCGTCTCGCACGCCACGCTGCTGATGCAGGCGATCGGCGCCCCGCCCGCCGACCTGCTGTTCGTCGTCGAGTCGGCCGAGCTGGAGCGCTACCTCAAGCGCAAGGGCTGCGGCGTCGTGCGCGGCTCGCTGCGCGCGCGGGAGATCTACCGCCAGGTCCTGCCGGCCCAGCTGCTGGTGATCTCGCTGCGCGACGTCCGGCGGCTGCGCGGCGTGCTCGAGGCGGTCGGGCGCGAGCGGGGCGACACGCCGGTCCTGGTGCTGTCGGTCCCCCCGCTCGAGACGCTCCCCGTCGACCCCGCGGCCTACCCCTGGGCCTTCTTCGTCCCGGTCGCGTCGCAGTTCCAGGCGGCGGTCAAGACCGACATGAGGCTGGCCCGGGCGCGCGTCCGGGTGCGCCGCCTGCGCGAGGTGGTGGGGGACAACACCCGCGCCCTGATCCTGCTGCAGGACGATCCCGACCCGGACGGCATCGCCTCCGGGCTGGCCCTGCGCACGCTGCTCGGGCGCAACCGCAGCTCGATGCCGATGGCCTCGTTCGGCAAGGTGACCCGGCCCGAGAACATCGCGATGCTCAAGGTGCTCGACATCGAGATCCGCGAGATCCGGCCGGAGGACCTGGCGGGCTGGGACCGGGTCGTGATGGTCGACGTCCAGCCGCCGCACCTGCGCCGGCCGCTCCCGCGGGTCGACGCGGTGGTCGACCACCACCCGGCCCAGACCTCCTACGACGCCCGCTACATCGACGTCCGCAACCACTACGGCGCGACCGCCACGATCCTGCTCGAGTACCTCCGGGCCGAGGGGATCAAGGTCAACGAGCGGCTGGCGACCGCCATGCTCTACGCGATCCGCACCGACACGCTGCTGCTGGACCGCCCGGTGACCGACGCCGACGTCGAGGCCTTCACCTACCTCTACGCGCGGGCCAACATCAACTGGATCCGCAAGATCGAGCGGCCCGCCCTGCCGCGCGAAACGCTCGTCTCGTTCGCCGAGGGGCTGCGGACCGCGCGGATCGAGGACAGGGTCCTGTTCAGCCACCTCGGACCGGTCCGGCGCGAGGACATCGTCCCGCAGCTGGCCGACTTCTGCCTGCAGGTCGAGGGGGTCGACTGGTCGGCCGTCTCGGGCGTCTTCGAGGACGAGCTGATCATCTCGGTGCGCAACGTCGGCTTCGTGCAGAAGGCGGGGACCGCGGTCAAGTCGGCCTTCGCCGAGTTCGGCTCGGCCGGCGGGCACCGCTCGATGGCGAAGGCGGTCCTGCCGCTGGCGCGGTTGCCGCTCCCGCCGGGTCCCGAGCTCTACCGGCTGCTCGAGGACCGGCTGCTCGGCGTACTGCGCGGCGCGTCGCCCGCCGGCAACGGCTGACCCGCGTCTTCCGCCGGCAAGGGCTGCACCGCGCTCCCCGCGGCGCCCTTGCTGGCGACCTTCAGGGCGTAACCGCGCAGCACCGAGGTCTTCGACGGCGAGCGGCTGGTCGCGACCGCCAGCACGTCGCCGGCGATCGCCGGCGCGGCGACCACGCGCTGCTCCTCGCCCAGGTCGATCCGTCCGGCGGCCCGCCCCTCGACCAGGTCGAAGAAGAGGATCGCCGGCGCGGTCGAGGGCTGCAGCGCGGCGAAGACCTTCCAGCGCACGGGCGTCGTCTCGAGCCGGTGGCCGGCGCGGGCGCGCCAGACGAGGTGACCGTTCCGCGACTCGAAGGCGTAGAGGAAGGTGTCCCAGCTGGGGACCAGCACGAGCGGCGGCGCGAACAGCGGCGCGGCCGAGACGGTCCCGCCGAGGCGCTGCTGCCAGTCCAGCGCGAAG
>CAYZDB010000108.1:8665-9211 GCA_964476985.1 uncultured Acidobacteriota bacterium
CGGTCCGCATATAGGTGATGAGGCCGACGGTCTCGCCACCGATATCGACGCCCTGTTCCGCGATGTTCCCGCCGAGGCGCTGCTGCCAGTCTAGCGCGAAGCGCATCGTGCCGCGGCGCAGCGGACGCACGCGCCAGGCCGCGACGCCGCGCTCGCGGGCCGCGACGGCCACCCCGTCCGACACCGCGACCGTCGCGGGCTCGATCCCGAGCGGCGCGTTGCGGCGCGGCAACGCGCCGATCCGGGCCGCCCGCCGCTCGGGGCCGATCGCGGCGATGACCTCGCCCTCGACCCGCACCAGCGGCGGCGTGATCTCCTGCTGCATCTCGATCGTGCCGGTCCGGGCCGCCGTGGCGTCGAAGACCGCGATCCGCCCGCGCGGCAGCGGGACGTACCAGTGCGGGCCGTCGCCGGCGCGGGCCGGCATCGCGAGGGGCGGGCCGACGGGCGGCTCCTCCAGCGGCGCGGAGGCGAGCGCGGCGCCGCTGGCGGGAGAGAACAGCTCTAAGCGCGCCGACCCGTCGCCTTCTACGCCGGCCCAGGCCA
>CAYZDB010000109.1:0-9197 GCA_964476985.1 uncultured Acidobacteriota bacterium
CGTCGTGCTGGCGGCGTTGGCCGCGCCGGGGCTCGCGCGCAGGAAGCGCGCCAGCGTCGAACCGCCGTCCGGCAGCCGTCCGTAGGAGACGTTGCGCGGCAGGGCGGGGCGGGTCAGAGAGCTGACCAGTACGCCGGACGCGTCGTACAGGAAGACCGTCCCCGCGCCCGCGCCCAGCCGGAAGCCGGCGTGGAGCGGGCCCTCCCCCGGCTCGCCGTCGGCGAAGATCAGCAGTCGGTCGTGGCCGCAGATCTCGGTGCCGGCGGGAATCGTCCACTTGGCCGGGAGCGCGGGATCGTCGCTCAGGAACATCCCGCCCAGGTCGGCCGCGGCGGCGGCCGGGTTGTACAGCTCGATCCACGGCTCGAATTCGCCCAGCTCGTCGGCGAAGATCGCGCCGTTGTCGGCCAGGACCTCGTTGACGACCGCGAGCGGGACCGGCTCGAAGCTCGCGTCGTTGAGCGCGCTCCAGGTCGTGCCGTCCAGGGCGCGGGTCCGGACGCGGGTCGGTGACACGATCACCAGCGGGCCGGCGTAGGTCAGCGCGCCCGGCGCGATCGCGCCCCCGGACGCCCGGGGGTCGCTGCCGTCGAGCGTGTAGCGGATCGTCCCCCGGGCCGCCGCGATCTCCAGGTTGTAACCGATTGGGACCGAGCCTCCCTGCTGGCTGAAGACCGGCGGCGCCGGGAACTGCGCGTCGATCCAGGCCAGACGATCGACCAGCCACTGCCGGTTCCAGGCGACGTCGTCCTCCCAGCTCGTTCCGACGTACCAGTTGGGCCAGACGTACTTGCCCAGGATCGGCCAGCGCGCGAAGTTGCGCGGCGCCGCCTCCTGCAGCTGCGCGATCGCGCCGTCGTAGTCGGCGAGCAGCTGCGCCGTCGAGAACGGGCCGCGCCGCAACTCGAACCAGCGGTCGGCGTGGAGCTGCGCGAACTCCGGGTCCGAGAACAGCCGGCGGAAGTACGGGTAGTCGGTGTCGCTGATCAGGTCGTGGTACCAGCCGGTCGGCTTCCAGCCGTCGAGGTAGTTGGCGTTCCCCAGGCTCAGGTTGTAGTCCCAGACCGGACCCATGTTCAGCTTCCCCAGCCGGTCCTTGAAGAAGAAGCTGCTCAGCCGGAAGCCGTCGATGTTCTTGGTCAGCTCGACCAGGATGTGGTGGTCGATGAACGACAGCGGGTCGATGTAGGCCGCGTAGCCGGCCGCTGGATCGGCGAAACCCGGGCCGTACAGAGCCGCCTCGAAGGTGTCGAGGAAGTCCTTCAACCAGGCGGCCTGCGCCGTCGTGATCTCGACCTCCTTGGGATCGACGTAGCACATCTTCTGGCCGCGGCTGGTCGTGAACCCCAGGTCGCCCGGATCGAGCCGGTCCTTCTTGAAGATGTAGCCGCCGGTCACGGCGGGCGGGGTTTCGTCGCCGGGCAGCAGCTCGGTGATGTTCACCCGGTCGGGCCCCTGCTTGATCTTCTCCATCGCGATGTAGATGCCGGCGTAGTCCGAGGAGGTGACCGCCCCGGTCCCCGTCCGCAGGTACATCTCGCAGAAGCGGGTCCGCACCGCGTAGCGCCCGGTGGCCCGGTACCAGCCGTAGGCCATCGCGTTCTGGATCAGCGCTTTCTCCGAGTAGGGAGCGTAAAGTATCCAATCGGATTCCGGCGGGAAGTCCAGGAACGACACGGCGCGGTCCTTGCGGTCGTCGTCCCAGGTCTCGAGCGCGAACTGCTTTTTCGGGAACTGCGTCGAGCTGGAGCCGCGGATCCGGATCCCGGCCGGTCCGACGAAGTCGGGCTGGTCGGTGATCGTCGCCCGCCCGTCGGTCGTGTCGATCACGCTGGTCAGCGTCTCGGTCAGCCAGTCCTGCGCGATCCCGGAGCCGAAGGTGTGGACCACCACGATCGGGAGGTTCGAGTTGAAGGAGATCACCGACGGGTCGAGCTTCGCGTAGAGGCGCGAGACGATCGGCCCGGGGGCGAGGCCGGGCTGGAAGACGCGGGCCCGCACGCGGATCGAGTTGGAGATCGGGATCGGGGCCGAGTAGACCGTGCTGTTGGTCTCGGTCGGGTCGGACCCGTTGGTCGTGTAGCGGATCACCCCGTCTGGGGCGAGCGTGCTCAGCGTCAGCGTGAAGTCGCTGGTGAAGGTGGCGCTGGCGTGCGAGAACAGCGGCACGGCGGAGACGCCGGGGTACCCGGGGTAGCGGTTGATCCGCCCGGGCGTCGGCGTGGTGAAGAACCGCGGCGCCGCGGGATCGAACGCGGCCCCGATCGACTGCAGGTCGGGCAGGACCAGGAAGTCCGGGTCGGACGCGGCGTCGTTGAGCCCGTGCAGGGCCAGCACGTTCGTCCCCGGCCGGAGCAGACCGGTCGCAGCGGTCAGGTCGATCCGCTCCGGGGCGGCGGCGAGCTCGATCGGGCGGTCGGCCGTCGCGGCGGCGTCCCACGGCGCAGGCGAAGGCGCGTTGCGCGAGGCGACCTCCTGCCCGTTGAGCCAGGCGACGAAGCCGTCCTCGTACTCCATCCGCAGGATCAGCAGCCCCACCGCCGCCGGGTCGGGGACCGCGAATTCCAACCGGGCCCAGAGCGAGGCGTTCACGCCGCGCATCGCGCTGCCGGTGTCGGTCCCGATTTCGGAGACCAGGCCGTTCACCGCCAACCCGCCATTCGCCGTGTCGCCGACCAGGTCGAAGGCCGCGGCGCTCCAGCTCGCGTGCGTGCCCGGCGCCGCGAACAGCTCGAGTTCCGAGCCGCCGCCGCGCTCGTACATGATCAGCCGCAGGTCGTAGGCCCCGGGCGTCGTGATGTCGAAGGTCGCGAGCGTGTCGCTGGCGCCCCGCTGGCCGGGAAACGAGGACTCGAAGAGGTCGGGCTCGCGGCTCAGCTGCAGGCTGAAGCCGTCGTCGCTGTTGACGCCGAAGGTCCACGGCCCCGCCGTCGGGATGATGACGTGGCCCGTGACCAGCACGACGAAGTCGTTGACGTCGACCCCGATCGTGGTGCCTGGGAAGGGGCGGTCGCCGGCGTAGCGGGCGGTGGACCCCGTGTTGATGTAGTTGACGACCGCCGCGTTCTCCTCGACCACGCTGCTCTGCAGCGCCGGGTCGTCGACGACCGCCTCGGCGGTCGCCAGGTCGCCGACCGTGACGTTGGCCTTGTGCCAGGTCACGGTGAAGCCGGTCGTGGTGTCGCCGGTGAAGCCGAGGCCGGTCGGCCCGGATGGCCACGCGTCGTCGTCGAAGTCGGGCTCGGTCCAGCCGCTTCCCAGTGCGGCATCGTCCGCGGCCGGCACATGCCACGCAGCGGGCGAGCCCTTCGCCAGGTGCTGCGTCGCAGACTGCTCGAAGCCGTAGGAGGTGTCTCTGACCTGTGCGGGGTACAGCGGGGCGAACTCCTGCGCGATCGTCGTCCCGTCCGGCTTGACCAGCGCGAGGTACTCGCCGCCCGCGTCGAGCTTGAAGCTGGTGTGCAGTACCTGCCCCGCGACCGCCCGGTTCTTGCCCGAGGCGAAGACCAGCAGCGAGTCACCGCGCTCCAGCATCACCGCCGGGAAGCGCCACTTCGTGAGGTCCGCGGGGTCGTCGGTGAGCGACCACCCGGTCAGGTCGATGGCGGGCAGGCAGGGGTTGTAGATCTCGATCCAGTCGGTGAACTCGCCATCGTCGTCGGCCAGCGTGTGGTCGTTGGCGGCCATGAACTCGCTGATCACCAGTTCGATGGACGGGTCACAGGCGGCGCGAGCGGCAGGGGCCCAAGAAAGCAGGACCGCCGCCGCGACCAGCGCGGCACCGCAGGCAGTGCGGTTCGTCATGTGCCTTCCCCCCGGAAGCGCCTGGCCGCGGCAGGAGACGGAGTTCGCGGCCGATGTCAGATGATACGGCGGTGGCGGCGTGCGGCGGCCGAGATTCGGACGGGGTCCAGCCGGAGGCGAGCTAATCGCACCGGTGGCGCGGGTAAGTGCTCAGCACAGGACCGCGACGAGGCCCAGCAGCTCCATGTGCCGGAGAGCGCGCTGTCCCCCGGGGAGACCAACGTCCTGCGGCTGCGAGCCGAGGGCGAGCCGGGGACGGGCTACTCGGTGCCGGTCTCGCTGCCGTACGACTTGAAGCAGCGGCGGTGCGCCGCGCTAGGCGAATCGCGACAGCAGCTCGCGCTTGAAGGCCTCGTAGTCGACCGCCATCCGCCCGAAGCTCTCGGGCCGGTCCTCGATCCCCGCCAGGCTCGGCGGCGGCTCGGGGTCGATCCCGATCAGCGCGCGGATCTCCTCCGGGAACTTGGCCGGGTGCGCCGTCTCGACCGAGACCGCGAGCGTCCCCCGCGCCGCGGGATCCTGCTCCAGGTAGCGCGCAAGCCCCGCCCAGCCGACCGCGCCGTGCGGCTCGAGCACGACGCCGTAGCGCTGGTGCGCCTCGCGGATCGTGGCGCGGGTCTCGTCGTCGGAAATGCTGACGGCGAAGAGATCGCGGCGCATCCGCTCCAGGTCGGGCGGCTCCTTGAGCAGCCCCGTCTCGTCCATCCAGCCGCCGTAGAGGTCGACCAGCCGCGCCAGGTTCGAGGGGTGGCCGACGTTCATCGCGTTCGAGATGCAGGTCAGCGACGGGACGATCTTCTCGTAGCGGCCGGTCTCCAGGAAGCGCGGGACCTCGTCGTTGGCGTTGGTCGCGATCACGAAGCGCCGCACCGGCAGCCCCATCCGCCAGGCCAGCACGCCCCCCATCATGTCGCCGAAGTTGCCGGAGGGGACGCTGAAGACGATCGGCTCGCCCTCCGCCACGTTGGCCAGGCGGACGTAGGCGTAGACGTAGTAGACCGCCTGCGGCAGCAGCCGGCCGATGTTGATCGAGTTGGCGGAGCTCAGGCGCAGCCGGCCCAGCGCGGGGTCGGCGAAGGCGCGCTTGACCAGCGCCTGGCAGTCATCGAACTTACCGTCCAGCGCGAAGGTCGTGACGTTCCGGCCGAGCGTCGTCATCTGCTTGCGCTGGCGGGTCGAGACCTCGTCGATCGGGAAGAGCACGACGCTGTGGACCCGCGGCACGCCGCAATAGGCGTGCGCGACCGCGCTGCCGGTGTCGCCCGAGGTCGCGGTCAGGATGATCAGCTCGGCGTCCTCGGCGCGGTTCAGCTCGCTCATCCAGCGCGCCATCATCCGCGCCGCGAAGTCCTTGAAGGACGCCGTCGGCCCGCGGTCGAGCCGCATCAGGTGCTGCCGGCCCGTCACGGGCTCCAGCGGGACGTCGAAGTCGTAGGCGTCGGCGCAGAGCGCGGCCAGCCGCGCGTCGTCGAGCACCCCGCCGGTGAAGCGGCGGAGCACGGCGTGCGCGATCTCGGGGTAGCTGCGCCCGACCAGCGCGGACAGCTCCGAACGCGAGAAAACCGGGATCGCGGCGGGGAGGTAGAGGCCGCGGTCCGGGGCCTGGCCCAGGAGCAGGGCCTCGCGCAGGGTCACGTCCGGGGCGCTGCGGTTGGTGCTGTAGAAGGGGAGAGGGGACGCGGGCACGAGGGGCTCCTGGAGCGGTGACCGGGCGGCCGGACGCGGGGAACGGAGCGAGGCTACGCCCGGCGTACCGCGTGCCGCAACCGCGGCAGCCGGAGGCGTTGTCCGCCGCTCCACGCGGGGTGTATGTTCGACTCGTCCGCCGCATCGTCCCCCCCCTGCCGCGCGGACGCCCCGCCCACGGAGGCTCTCCATGCAGCAGCCGCCCGACGTCCTGATCACCCCCGGCATGCAGCGCTACATCGACAAGAACCGGGCGTACCTCGAGAAGCGCTCCGAGTACATCCGCGACGTCGTGAAGAAGTGGCGCTTCGACACGATCGCCGTGCACGGGCTCTACTCGGTCGAGGACGCGGTCGAGGACTACCAGGGGGCGATCATCGAGCCGATCTTCATGAGCAGTTCGCAGGCCTACCGCGACTCGGACGAGATGGCGGCGGCGCTGGCCTACCTGATCCCGACCTGGTGCTACTCGCGGATCGCCAACCCGTCCACCTACTACTACGAGTGGACGCTGGCCCTGCTGGAAGGCTACGGCTTCGACGGCGAGACGACCTGCTGCTCGACCTCCTCGGGGATGGCCGCGATCATGACCGCGGTCCAGCCGTTCCTGATGCACACGCGCCACAACACCTACGAGCCGCGCAACTTCCTGGCCACGGCGCAGTGCTACGGCGGGACCTTCCAGCAGTTCAACGTCCGGCTGCAGCAGGAGCGGGACATCGAGTGCCGCTGGATCCACGACCCGACCAACCTGGACGAGTGGGCCGGCAAGATCGACGAGAACACGCGCTTTCTCTACGGCGAACTGCCGAGCAACCCGCAGCAGGGGTTCTTCGACATCCGGGCGGTGGCCGACCTGGCGCACGCCCACAACCTGCCGCTGATCGTCGACAGCACGGTCGCCACGCCGGCGCTGCTGCGGCCGATCTGCCACGGCGCCGACATCGTGGTGCAGTCAGCGACCAAGACGCTGACCTCCAGCGGCTTCGGGATCTGCGGCGCGGTGATCGCCCGCAAGGGGCTCGTGACCAACGTCCCCAACGACGCGTTGAAGGAAGACTTTTCGCTCTACATCAAGTACCTCCCCAACCGCGACTACGGCCCGAACCTGCACCCGATGCAGGCGATCATGACGCTCAACGACATGCGCACGCTGCGCTCGAAGATCGACCTGATGAGCCGCAGCACGCAGAAGGTCGCGGAGTGGCTCGAGCAGCACAAGATGGTCGAGAGCGTCGAGTACCTGGGCCTGCCGAACCACCCGCTACACGAGCTGGCCAGCCGCTACATGTGGCTGGTCGACGCCGAGCACGACGACCTCTACCGCCGGCCGGTCAACCGCTACGGGCACCTGATGGCGTTCTGCGTCAAGGGCGGAGCGGAGAAGGCGCGCAAGGTCTTCGACGGCCTGCAGCGGATCTGGCGCGCGACCGACCTGGGGCGGATCAAGAGCGTGGCCACGATTCCGGCGATCTCGACCCACCAGCAGCAGGGGGAAGAGGGGCGCAAGCTGGCCGGGATCCCGCCGCACCTGATCCGGCTCTGCGTGGGGGCGGAGCACCCGGACGACATCATCGCCGACCTCGACCGGGCGCTGGCGCAGGCGCGCTGACGCCGCCGTCCCGACGCGCGTCGGGCCGGACTTCCGCGCCGGTTCGCGGCGCGCGGGCGTGCGTCGCGGTGTTGCGCGCAGGCGCGGGATTTGGGGCGTTGCGCGTGGGCGCGCGTCGGGACGATGAGCGGGGGTGCGCTTCGGGGCGATGGGCGGGGGCGCGCTTCGGGGCAATGGTCGCGAGCGCGCTTCGGGGCGATGGTCGCGGGCGCGCTTCGGGGCGATGGTCGCGGGCGCGCTTCGGGGTGCGGTAGGGGCCGGCCTCTGTGCCGGCCCGTCTGGCCTCTGTGCCGGCCCGTCCGGCCTTTGTGACGGCCCGTCGTGGACGGGGCGCCGTTCGGGCCGCCACGGAGGGCGGCCCCTACCGTTCGCGACACCGGTCCGGCCGGTTCGGGTGCCGTCCCGCGCCGCGCGGATCGTCGTTCGCGATGCCGGTCAGGCCGGTTCGGGTTTCGTCCCGCCCGGCCTGCCGTGCCAGCGCCACTCAGCCCCGGTAGACTCCCTCCCATGGACCCGTCCCCGATCGTCTCCGTGATCATGGGCTCGCGCTCCGACTGGGAGACGCTCTCGGCCGCGGCCGAGGTGCTCGAGCAGCTCGGCGTGCCGCACGAGGTGCGCGTCGTGTCCGCCCACCGCACGCCCGACCTGCTGTTCGAGTTCGCGGAGGGGGCGGAGGCGCGCGGGATCGAGGTCATCATCGCCGGCGCCGGGGGCGCGGCCCACCTGCCGGGGATGGTCGCGGCCAAGACGCACCTGCCGGTGCTCGGCGTGCCGGTCCAGTCGAAGGCGCTGAACGGGCTCGACTCGCTGCTCTCGATCGCGCAGATGCCGGCCGGGATCCCGGTCGGGACGCTGGCGATCGGCCGCGCCGGCGCGGCCATCGCCGGCCTGCTGGCGGCGGCGATCGTGGCCCGCACGCGGCCCGCGGTCCGCGAGGCGCTGCTCGCCTTCCGCCGCGCCCAGACCGACGCCGTGCTGCAGCGGCCCGACCCGCGGGACGGCGCGTGAGGATCGGGATCCTCGGCAGCGGCCAGCTGGGGCGGATGCTGGCGCTGGCCGGCTACCCGCTGGGGCTGGAGTTCGCGTTCCTCGACCCCTCCGACGGCGAGCCGGTGCGCCTGCTTGCCGACTTCAAGCGCACGCCGTTCGACGATCCCGCCGGGCTGGCCTGGCTGGCACGCCAGTGCGACGTCGTGACCTACGAGTTCGAGAACGTCCCGGCCGCGGCGGTGGCGTGGCTGGAGTCGCGCGTGCCGGTGCGCCCCGGATCGCGCGCCCTGGCCGCCTCGCAGGACCGCGCGGTGGAGAAGCGCTTCTTCCGCGAGCTCGGGATCCCGGTGCCGGCCTTCGCGGGGGTCGACAGCCGCGGGGAGCTGGACGCCGCGCTGGCCGTGACCGGACTGCCGGCGGTCCTCAAGACGCGCTTTCACGGCTACGACGGCAAGGGGCAGTTCGTGATCCGCGCGCCGCGCGACGCCGGCGCGGCGTGGAGCGCGCTGGGCGGGCAGCCGTCGATCCTGGAAGCGTTCGTCCCGTTCGACCGCGAGGTCTCGGTGATCGCGACGCGCGGGCTCGACGGCGCGACCGTCGTCTACCCGCTGGCCGAGAACACGCACGGGGACGGGATCCTGCGGCGCACGCTGGCCCCGGCGCCGCGGCTCGACCCGGCGCTGCAGGCGGCGGCGGAGTCGGCCGTGCGGCGCGTGCTGGAGGCGCTCGACTACACCGGCACGCTGGCGCTCGAGCTGTTCCAGTGCGGCGGCGAGCTGCTGGCCAACGAGATGGCGACGCGCGTCCACAACTCGGGCCACTGGACGATCGAGGGGGCGGCGACCAGCCAGTTCGAGAACCACCTGCGGGCGATCGCGGGCTGGCCCCTGGGCCCGGCCCGCGCGATCGGCTGCTCCGCGATGTTCAACCTGGTCGGGGACCTGCCCGACCCGGCCGCGGTGCTGGCCGTGCCGGGGGCGCACCTCCACCTCTACGGCAAGGATCCGCGCCCGGCGCGCAAGGTCGGGCACGTCACGCTCTGGGCCGGCGACGCGGCCGAGCTGGCCGAGCGCCGCGGGGCGCTGGAGCCGCTGCTGCCGGCGGC
>CAYZDB010000110.1:0-9073 GCA_964476985.1 uncultured Acidobacteriota bacterium
GCTACGTCGCGGGGAGCCTCGTCCAGATGAAGCTCGTCCAGGCGCGCGAGCGGCGGGCGTTCGAGGCGCGCCGGTCAGCGTCCGCGGAATCGCTCCCGAGCACGCTCCCCGGAGATCCCGCGCCCGCCGCGCCGGCGGGGGGCGGGTCCGCTCCCCGGCCCGCCGTCGGCGACACGATCGGCCTGGTCCGGATCGAGCGGCTGGGTCTCGACGTCGTCGTCAAGGAGGGCGTCGACGACGCGACGCTGAAGGTCGCCGCCGGTCACATCCCCGGGACCGACCTGCCCGGCAGCGGGGCGCCCGGTGAGAACGTCGCGCTGGCCGCGCACCGCGACACCCTCTTCCGGCCGCTGCGCGGCGTCCGGCTGGGCGACCGGATCCAGTTCGAAACCGACGCCGGCCGCTTCGACTACGACGTCGACGCGACCGCCGTGGTCGAGCCGACCGATGTCTCGGTCCTCGCGCCGCGAGGCGTCCCGACGCTCACGCTCGTGACCTGCTGGCCGTTCGACTTCCGCGGAGCCGCGCCGCAGCGCTTCGTGGTCCACGCCCGGCGGGTCGCGGCGCCGGCCCGGGCGCCGGCCTATACTCCGCCCGGCCCGGACCCGAAGGAGGCGCCATGACCCGTCGCACCCGCTTCGCCCTGCCCGCGCTCGCAACGCTGCTCTCCCTGGCGCTCCTCGCCGGCGCCGTGTCGATGGCCGTGGCCGGCGACGAGAAGCCGCCCAAGGAGACCTTCCGCGCCCGGGTCGTCAACGTCGGCGGCAACCTCCCCTCCGGCACCGGCTTGCTGTGGATGACGGTGGAGAACTGGTCGACCGAGCAGGAGCGCGAGGCCCTGGTGCGCGGCCTGCAGGCCGGCGGGACCGAGGGTCTGACCAAGGCGATGCGCAAGATGGACAAGGGGTACGTCCGCTTCCAGGAATCGCTGCGCTGGAAGATCAATCACGCCGTCAGCATCGACACCCCCGACGGGCGGAAGATCCGGCTCGTCACCGAGCGCCCGATCACCTTCGTCGAGACCGGCGCCAGCCTGCGCAGCCAGGACTACACGGTCGGAGTGATCGAGTTCACGCTCCCGCCGAACGGCAAGCCGGGCGAAGGGGTGCTGATCCCGGCCGCCAAGGTCTCGATCAACGAGGCCGCCAAGTCGATCGAGATCGAGACGCCGCCCGGCAACACCGCCCCGATGCAGCTGACGAGCGTCGAGCTGTACAAGAAGAAGTAGCGGTTCGGCCGGGGGTCGGGTCGCCGCCCCCGGCCCCCGCCGCGCCGGGCGGCGGTTCCCGGGGCTTGCTGGCGCGCCGCCGGGGACCTGGTCTAGCATCCGCCCGCTTCGAACTCGTTCCCGTCGTGCACACCCGAAAAAGGAGACCCGCGATGAAGACCGTGATCCGCTACGCGCTGGCGTTCGCCGCGCTCGCCGCCCTCTGCCTGCCCGGCTCCGCCCTCGCCCAGGCCGACGAGAGCCTGGACAACTTCATGAAGATGATGCGCAAGGACATCAAGGCCGTGAAGAAGGAACTGATCAACGAGGCCGGCGCGGTTCCCGCCGACAAGGCCGACGCCTTCTGGAAGTCGTACGACGAGTACCAGGCCAAGGGGAAGGAGATCTTCGAGCGGCAGCTCAAGAACCTGAAGAGCTACGACGTCAACTTCGGCGGGATGACCGACGACAAGGCCGAGGAGCTGGTCAAGAACTCGCTGCAGCTGCGCAAGGACCGGATCTCGCTGCTCGAGTCCTACTACGGGAAGTGGAAGAAGATCGTCGGGCCGATCAACGCCGCGAAGATCGTCCAGTGCGAGTACGCGGTCAACGCGATCGTCGACGCCGAGCTGGCCTCGGAGATCCCGCTGATCCAGGAGCCGGCCAAGAAGTAACGATCCGAACCGGACCTGATGCGAGCCGCCGGCGTCAGCCCGGCGGCTCGTTCGTTTCCGGGGCGGCCCCGCGGTCGAGCCGCTCGATCAGCGCGGACAGGTCGGGCGCGAGCGGGGCCTCGACCGACACCGGGGTTCGCGTCACCGGGTCGGGGAACGCGACCGAGGCGGCGTGCAGCGACAGCCGCTCGAGGCCCAGCACCGGGCAGGGGCTGCCGTACAGGCGGTCGACCAGGATCGGCGTGCCGATCGCGCGGAGGTGAACCCGGATCTGGTGCTGGCGGCCGGTTCGCGGGAACAGCTCGACCAGGGCCACCGGCCCCTCCGGCGTTTCCCAGTGCCGGAACACGGCGTACTCGGTCGAGGCGATCAGCGCACCGTCCTCGCCCGGCGTGGCCGGCCGCATCTTCCCCTTGCGGGCCGGGTGGAGCGCGAAGTCGATCGTGCCGGAGAGCGGTTCCGGGACGCCGCGGGTCAGCGCCAGGTAGCCCTTGCGGAGCTCGCGGCGCTCGAAGGCCGAGGAGAAGGCGCGGTGCGTCGCGGCGTCGCGGGCGAACAGCACCACCCCGGAGGTCCCGCGGTCGATCCGGTGAACGACCCACAGCCGCTCGCCGCGTGCCTTCTCGAGCGCGCGCCAGAGCGAGCGGTCCGGGTCCTCGGCGCGGGCCGGGATCACGGGGAGCCCCGGCGGCTTGTCGACCGCGAGCCAGCCCGGGGCCTCGGCGAGGAGCGTACCGGTCACGCCGTCGAGGATACCGTCCGGCGGGGACCCGTGGCGATCCGGTCTTGACACGGTCGGGTCCCCTCGGGGAGGCTTCCGGCATGATCAGACACGTCGCGTTCACCGTGTATCCGGTGTCCGACATGGCCCGCGCCCGCGCCTTCTACGAGGGGACGCTGGGGCTCCAGGTGTCGGACGAGTACGAGGGCCACTGGGTCGAGTACAAGCCCGGGGACAAGGGAGTCTTCGCGATCTCCGACATGCCGGAGGTCGGGCGCTCCGACGCGCAGGCCGGCGGCACGATCGCCTTCGAGGTCGACGACGTCGACGCCGCGACGGCGACGGTCCGGGCGGCGGGGGCACCGGTGATCATGGAGCCGTTCGACACCCCGGTCTGCCGGATGAGCGTGGTGCTGGATCCCTCCGGGAACGCGGTCCTGCTCCACCGCTGCTTCGACTGACGCGCGGCGCGGACGGCCCCCGCGGTCCCCCGCGATCCTGACCTCTCCCGGCCCGGGTTGATCCCCCGGCGAAATGGGTTTACTTTCTTGTAATACCCTTGTCTCCCGGGAGTCCCCATGCCGCAACTCGAGATCGCGGGCCGCACCTTCCTCGTCGACGAGGAGGGGTTCCTGCAGCAGCCCGACGAATGGAACGACGAGGTCGCCGCCCTGTTCGCGGCCTCCGACGGGGTGGAACAACTCACCCCGGAACACTGGGCGGTCGTGCGCTTCATCCGCTCCTACTGGGAGCAGTCGGGCAGCGCGCCGATGGTCCGCCTGCTCTGCAAGGAGACCGGCGTCAACCTGCGCACGATCTACAAGCTCTTCCCGGCCGGGCCGGCCAAGGGGGCCTGCAAGTACGCCGGGCTGCCCAAGCCGGACGGCTGCGTCTGACCGCGCGTCGCCGGGCCGCGCCCCCGTCGCCATGCCGCTTACGCCCTCCGCGCTGGTCCTCGCCGCCGCGCTCGCCGTCTCTGCCGCGGCGTTCGTGACGCTGCGCCGGCGGCTGGGCCGCCCGCTCCCCGCGCCGTTCGCCGAGCCGCGCGGCAGCGCCGCCGCCGGGGAGCGCTGGGCGCTCACGGCCGCATTCCTTCCGTGGAACAAGGAGAGCGCCCGGCACCACGCCGCCAGCTACGCGGCCGGGCTGCTGCTGCACGCCGCCGTGGCCGCGATGGTGGCGCGGCTGCTCTGGTCGCTGACCGGCCGGCCGCTGCCGCGCCCGCTCGAGCTGGCGCTCGCCGCGCTGCTGGCGATCGGGCTGGCCTGCGGGCTGGCGCTCTTCGCCAAGCGCCTGGCCGACCCGGCGCTGCGCGCGCTCTCGGTTCCCGAGGACTACGCCGCGAACCTGCTGGTGGGTACGGCGCTGGCGGGCGGACTCGCGGCCTGCCTCGATCCGCGCGCGCTGCCGGCCTTCCAGTGGATCGGCGCCGCGCTCGCGCTCTACGCGCCGCTCGGCAAGCTGCGCCACATGGTCTTCCTGGTGACCTCGCGCCGCTTCTGGGGCCGGTTCTTCGGGCGGCGCGGCGTCAAGCCGGCGCCGCCGGTCGCGGGCGAGTCGCGCCGTGGCTGAGCGGCCGGACGACGCCGCGCGCCGGGCGCTGGAAGTGCTCGAGGACCGTCTCGACGAGCGGACTGCGGCCTACCTCAACGCCTGCGTGCGCTGCGGGCTGTGCGCCGACAGCTGCCACGTCTTCCTCGCCTCGGGCGACCCGGAGACGATCCCCGCGAAGAAGGCCGAGCGCGTGGCGCGGCTCTACCGGCGCTACCACACGCTGCTGGGCCGGATCGCGCCGCGCTTCGCCGGGGCCGAGGACGCGAGCGACGAGGCGCTCGACGCCCTGGCCACCGCCGCCTTCGGCCGCTGCACGGTCTGCGGGCGCTGCGCGCTGCACTGCAGCATCGGGCTCGATCCCGCGGCGATCCTGCGCTTCGCGCGGCTGATGGCGCAGGCGGCGGGGCGGGTGCCGAAGGGGATCCAGGCCAGCATCGACCTGGCGCGCGCGACCGGCAACAACATGGGAATAGCGAGGGAAGACGTCATCGAGACGCTGAGCTGGCTGGAGGAGGACCTGCGCGACACCACCGGCGACGCCTCGATCCAGCTGCCGGTCGACCGCCCCGGCGCGCGGGTCTACTACGTCCTCAACCCGCGCGAGCTGAAGTTCTTCCCGCTCTCGATCTCGGCCGCCGGGCTGATCTTCCACGCCGCGGGCGAGAGCTGGACCCTCTCCAGCACCGACTTCGACCTGACGAACTACGGGATGTTCGCGGCGGACGAGGCGGCGGCCCGCGAGTTCTCCGGCCGGATCGTGCGCCGCGCGGAGGAGCTGGGGGTCGAGGAACTCGTCGTCGCCGAGTGCGGCCACGGCTACCGCGCGCTGCGCTGGGAGGCGCCGGAGTGGCTCGGCCGGCGGCTGCCGTTCCGCGTCACCAGCTTCGTCGAAGTGATGGCGCGCTACCTGGCCGAGGGGCGGCTGACGCTCGACCCGTCGCGCAACCCCGCCCGGGTGACGCTCCACGACCCGTGCAACCTGGTGCGGCACGGCGGCGTGATCGAGGAGCAGCGCGCGGTGCTGCGCGCCGCCGCGGCCGACTTCGTCGAGATGACCCCCAACCGGCTCGACAACTACTGCTGCGGCGGCGGGGGCGGCCTGCTGGCGGCGTCCGAGCACGCCGCGGCGCGGCTGGAGGCTGGGCGCCCCAAGGCCGACCAGATCCGCGCGACCGGCGCCAGGATCGTCGCCGCGCCCTGCCACAACTGCATCGACCAGCTGGGCGAGATCAACCGCCACTACAAGCTGGGGGTCGAAGTGAAGACGATCGCCGAGATCGTCGCCGACGCGCTCACGACAGGTGGTCCCGGCTGATCTCGCGGACGGCGTCGATCGCGGCGTCGACGTCCGACGGCCGGTTCGTCGGCCCGACCGAAAGCCGCACGGTCCCGCGCTCGCCGGTCCCCATCTGCTGGTGGATCAGGGGCGCACACTGCAGCCCGGTCCGGCTGGCGATGTTGAAGTCGACGTCGAGCATCATCCCGACGTCGGCCGGGTCCATCCCGCGGATCGTCAGGCTGAGCACCGGCAGGCGGTTCTCGAGGCTGGTCGTGCCGTGCAGCGTGACGCCGTCGATCGCCTCGAGCCCCCGCTGCAGCCGCGCGAACAGCTCCATCTCGTGCCGGTAGATCCCGTCGAGAGTCCGCTCCTCGATCCACTTCTGCGCGTAGTGCAGCCCGGCGATCCCGAGGAAGTTCGGCGTCCCGGACTCCAGGCGGTACGGGTAGTTGTCGAGGTGGAACGGGTCCTTGGAGTGGACGCCCGTGCCGCCGAACCGGGTGGGGTGGATCTCGACCCCTTCCGCGACGCAGATCCCGCCGATCCCGGTCGGCGCCAGCAGCGACTTGTGGCCGGTGAAGGCCAGCGCGCCGATCCCCATCGCCTGGACGTCGATCGGGACGACCCCGGCGGTCTGCGAGGCGTCGACCGCGAGCACGATCCCGCGCTCGCGGCAGAGCCGGCCGATCTCGCCGACCGGCTGGATCGTGCCGATCACGTTCGAGCCGTGGTTGACCACGACCAGCCGCGTCTCGGGGCGGAAGCGCGCCGCGATCCGCTCCGGGTCGACGATCCCGTTCGCCTCGGCCGGGACGAAGTCGACCGCGACGCCGCGGTCGCGCGCCACGTGGTTGAGCGGCCGGATCACCGAGTTGTGCTCGACGGTCGTCGAGATCGCGTGGTCGCCCGGCCCGAGGATCCCGAGGATGATCGTGTTCAGCGCGTCGGTGGCGTTGTAGGCGAAGACCAGCCGGTTGGGATCGGTGCCGCCGAAAAAACGCGTCAGCTCGCGCCGGGTTTCGACCACCACGTCCCCGGCTGCGACGCAGAGGTCGTAGCCCGACCGCCCCGGGTTGACGCCGAAGCGCTCGTAGGCGAGCGTCGCCGCCTCGAGGATCTCGACCGGCTTGGGATAGGTCGTGGCCGCGTTGTCGAGGTAGACGAGCTTCTCGAAATCGAAGGCAGGCAGGTCCATCGCCTCGTCCGTGCCGGGGGTCCCGGGGATCGCCGCCCGGGTGGGGCCGGCCGGCGCCTGCGGATGGTACGCGATCGCGCCGGGGCCCGACAGGGGACCGCCGGCCCCGCGCTCGCCCGCCGGTCCGCTCGCCCTTAGACTCGATCCGTCCGCCAGCGGCCGCCCCGAATCGGAGGTTCCATGAGAATCCCCCGCCCGCTCACGCTCCTCCCGGTCCTCGCCCTGCTCCTTGCATCCGGCCGCGCGCCGGGCCTCGCGGCCGAAGCGCTCTGGCCCAAGGAGTTCGAGACCCCGTTGGGGACGGTCTCGATCTACCAGCCCCAGCCCGAGTCGCTGACCGGGAACGTCACGGAAGGGCGCGCGGCGATCTCGCTGATCCCGGCCGGCAAGACCGAGCCGATCTTCGGCGCGCTCTGGTACGACGCGCAGCTCAACATCGACAAGGACGAGCGGATCGCAACCGTCGAGACCGCGCACATCCGGAAGATCAAGGTCACCGGGATGTCCGAGGCCGAGGCCTCGGCGCTGGCCGACGCGATCGAGGACGCGCTCAACGAGATGCCGCTGACGGTCGAGATCGACGCGATCCTGACCAGCCTCGAGCTGGCCCGGGCCGATCGGGAAGGGGTCAAGGGGCTGAAGAACGACCCGCCGAAGATCATCACCTCGATCGAGCCGGCGGTGCTGATCCTGTTCGACGGCGAGCCGGTGCTGCGCGAGGTCGAGCAGTCCAACGTCTCGCAGGTGATCAACTCGCCCTACACGGTCCTCTTCGACAGGGCGGTGGGGAAGTACTTCACGACCGACGGCGTGACCTGGTTCGAGGCCGGCGCCGCGACCGGGCCGTGGGCCGCCGGCGCGAATCCATCGCGGGAGATCGAGCGGCTCGCCGAAAAGGCCGAGGCCGAGCGGGCCCGGGCCGAGGCCGAGGCCGGCGGCGGCGGCGCCGCCGCCGATGCGGGCGAGGCCCGGTACGCCGTCCCGAAGATCTACACCTCGACGACCCCCGCCGAACTGATCGTCTTCGACGGCCCGCCGCAGTGGACCCCGTACGCGAAGAGCGACCTGCTCTACGCCAGGAACACCGACAGCGTCGTGCTGCAGAACATCGACCAGGGGGTCTACTACGTCCTGATCTCCGGCCGCTGGTTCCGCTCGAAGGAGTTCAACGGCCCTTGGAGCTTCGTCCGGCCGGACCAGCTCCCCGACACCTTCCGGGACATCCCGGTCGGCGAGAGCACCGCCGAGGTGCGGGCCGCGATCGCCGGGACCGACGAGGCGCTCGAGGCGCTGATCGACAACTTCATCCCGCAGACGGCGGCGGTCGACCGGAACGAGGCGAAGCTGACGGTGCAGTACGACGGCGCGCCGCAGTTCGAGCCGATCCCGGGGACCAAGGTCGCCTACGCCACCAACACCGGGACCTCGGTGCTGCGAATCGGCTCGCGTTACTACGCCGTCGACAACGCGATCTGGTTCGTGTCGAGCGCGCCGACCGGTCCCTGGCAGGTCGCCGACGAGGTGCCGTCCGAGGTCGACTCGATCCCGCCCAGTTCGCCGGTCTACAACGTCCGCTACGTCAACGTCTACTACTCGACGCCGCAGGTGGTCTACGTCGGTTACACGCCGGGATACGTCGGCAGCTACCCCTACTACGGCACGGTGGTCTACGGGACCGGCTGGGCGTATCGGCCCTGGATCGGGCCCGTCTACTACTACCCGCGCCCCTACACCTGGGGTTTCCGGGTCAGCTACAACCCGTGGACCGGCTGGGGCTTCGGCATGAGCTGGTCGGCCGGTTTCTTCAACTTCAGCGTCGGCTGGGGCTCGGCCTATCGCCCGTACTACCCGCCCTGCTGGGGCGGCGGCTGGTGGGGACCGGGCGGCTACCGTCCGCCCTACTACCCCGGCGGCGGGTACTGGCGTGGCGGGTACTGGGGTGGCGGCTACCGCCCCGGAGGCAACATCAACATCGGGAACGTCAACATCAACAACAACATCAACATCGGAAACAACATCTACAACCGGCCCCAGGTCCGGCCCTACGCCAAGCCGTCGGCGCGCCCGGGGCGCGGCCCCGGGCAGTCCGCCACGCGCCCCGCCGCGCGGCCGTCGGGCCGGCCCAACGACCTGCTGGTCGACAAAAACGGGAACCTGGTGCGCCCCGCCCCGGGCGGCGGCGGGAAGTGGGAGACGCTCGAATCCAACGGCCAATGGAAGCCGACGACGCGGCCCGACGGGCGCCCCGCGACGCGGCCCGGCACCCCGGGCTCGGCCGTCGTCGAGCGCCCGGCGCCGCGCCCCGAGACCCGGCCGGCGCGGCCGTCGACGCGCCCCGCACCGGCGCCGTCGACCCGCCCCGCGCCGACGCCGTCGACGCGTCCCGCGCCCGCGCCGTCGACCCGTCCCGCGCCCACACCAGCGCCGTCGACGCGCCCCGCCC
>CAYZDB010000111.1:0-9014 GCA_964476985.1 uncultured Acidobacteriota bacterium
GGCTGCGCCAGGCCAAGGCCTCCTACGATCCGATCCGGCTGGAGATGGCGTACCGATTGACGCTCGGACCGGGCACCCCTAGAGACCCTCGCTAGCCCGTCTAGCCGGCCCGCGGGATCCGCCCCGGATCCGGGCGATCAGGTCGCTCGTCGCGTGGTCCTTCGGGTCGCCGGCGATCGCGACGCGGATCCCCAGTTCGCGGTGCGCCGCCTGCTCTTCCGCGGGCAGGGTCTCGGGGCGGTAGTCGGTCCCCTTGGCGTGCAGGGTGGGGCGGAGCAGGCGGAGCGTCGGGGCGGCCGTCGGCTCGCCGAACCAGGTCACCCAGTCGACCGCGCGGAACGCCGCCACGACCAGCAGCCGCTCCGTCAGCGGAAGCAGCGGCCGGCCCGCGCCCTTGTACCGGCGCGCCGACTCGTCGTCGTTGAGCGCCACGACCAGCGCGTCGCCGGCGCGACGCGCGTCGGCGAAGTAGCGGGCGTGGCCGACGTGGACCAGGTCGAACAGGCCGTTGGCCAGCACCAGGCGTCCGGGTGGCGCGCGCCGGAGGCGCTCGGCCAGCTCCTCGCGCGACGCGATCTTCGCCTCCGGCTCCCTCACGCCGGGCCCCAGCCCTCGCGCAGCGCGGCGCGCAGCTCGTCGCGGCTGACGGTCGCGGTCCCGCGCTTCATCACGACCAGCCCGCCGGCGACGTTGGCCAGCTCCGCCGCCTCGCGCCACGAGCCGCCGGCGGCGCGCGCGGCGGTGAAGACCGCGATCACCGTGTCGCCGGCCCCGGTGACGTCGGCGATCTCGTCGCTGCCGAAGACCGGGATCCGCGCGGCCGGCCCCCGCCCCTCGACCAGCGTCATGCCGCGCGAGCCGCGCGTCACCAGCAGCGCCTCCGCCCGCAGCGTCCGGCGCATCCGGCGCGCGGCGTCCGCGATCCCCGCCTCGTCGTCGTCGTCGAGGTCGATCCCGGCGGCGCGCTCGACCTCCTCCAGGTTCGGCGTCGCCGCCGACACCCCGCGGAACCGCTCGAGCGCGAAGCGGCTGTCGAGCATCAGCGCGCCGGACCCCGGCGGCAGTTCGCGCGGCCAGGCGGGATCGACCGTGCCGTAGCCGTAGTCGGCCAGCACCAGCGCGGCCCCGGTCCGCCGGGCGCGCCCCGCCGCCGCCAGCAGCCGGCCCCGCACCGCGTCGGTCAGCGGCACCCCGCGCCGCCCGCGGTCCATCCGGACGATCTGCTGCTTGGCGGTGTGCGGGCTGCCGGCCAGGATCCGGGTCTTGGTCGGCGTGACGTAGCCGCGCTGCCGCACCAGCCCGCGCACGTCGATCCCGCGCTCGTCGAGGATCGCCGCCAGCCGCGCGCCGTCGTCGTCGTCCCCGATCCGCCCGACGATCGAGGTCGCGACGTCGAGCGCCGCCAGGTTGGCGGCGGTGTTCGCCGCGCCCCCCGGCACGAACGAGGATTGCCGGTGCTCGAGGATCAGCACCGGCGCCTCGCGCGAGACCCGCGCGATCACGCCGTACTCGAAGACGTCCAGGACCGCGTCGCCGGCGACGGCGACCCGCGCGCGATCGAGCCGGTCGACCAGGGCCAGCAGCGCGGCCACGGCCGGGCGCCCGCCCGCTTTTCCACTCATCGTCCGCTCGCCTCCGCGTGCTTCACGATCCACTCCACCGCCGACGGCAGGTCGTCGGCGACGTGATCGGGCCACTCGTTCAGCGTGGCCCCCTTCCAGAGGATCTCGCCGCGCCCGTACCCTGTGCGCAGCAGGACGGTCGCGGCGACCCCCGCGTTCCGCCCGGCCCCGACGTCGCGGAACGAGTCGCCGACCATGTAGCTGCGCGACAGGTCGAGGTCCAGCTCGCGCGCCGCGCGCAGCAGCATCCCGGGACGCGGCTTGCGGCAGGTGCAGCGCCGCCGCAGGCCGGGGGGGCCGAGCTCGGGGTGGTGGGTGCAGGCGTAGATCCCGTCGAGCCGGGCGCCCTCGGCCGCCAGCAGCGCCGCCAGCCGACGGTGCGTCTCGCCCAGCAGGTGGGGCGGGAAGTAGCCGCGCGCCGCACCCGCCTGGTTGGTCGCCAGCACCGCGGCCCAGCCCAGTCCGTTGACCCGGCGGATCGTCTCCGCGGTGCGCGGCAGCAGCGTCAGCCGCGAGGGATGGTTGACGTAGCCGACCTCGGCGCAGAGCGTGCCGTCGCGGTCGAAGAAGATCGCGCGGCGGCTCACCGGCCCCTGGCCTCCCCGGGCGGACGGCTCTTCCAGCGGTTGTGCAGCCAGAGCCAGGCCGCGGGGTCCTCGCGCACCCAGCTCTCGACCGCGGCCGTGGCGCGGGCCATCACGTCGTGGGCGCGCGACGCGTCGTCGCCGCCCACCGGGATCTCGAGCTCCGGCTGGTACACGATCCGGTAGCCTCCGTCGGGGCGGGGGAAGGATACGACGGGAACGACCGCGGCCCCGGTGCGGACCGCCAGCTCGCCCATCGTCGAGGTCGTGGCCGCGAGCCGGCCGAAGAACGGCACGAAGACCTGCGGCGTGCCGCGGATGTCCTGGTCGACGAGGATCGCGACCGCGCGCCCCTCGCGCAGCGAGCGGACGACGGCGCGCAGCGCCCCGTGCTTGCCCAGCACGCGGTTCCCCGCGATCGCGCGCCAGCGGTTGAAGTCGGCGTCGATCCACGGGTTGTCCAGCGGCCGGGCGACGAAGTCCATCGGGTGGCCGGCCAGCGCCTGGCGGAGCGCGACCAGCTCCCAGTTCCCGAAGTGGGCCGAGAAGACGAACGCCCCGCGGCCGCGGCCCAGCGCGGCCGCGAGGTGTTCGAGCCCCTCGGTCTCGAACAGCCGCTCCGCGCCCCGCCGGGCGTAGGCCGGCAGCGCGAGGACCTCGACCAGCACCCGCCCGAAGTGGGCGAACGCCGCGCGCGCGAGCGCCTCGGCCGCGGCCGGGGAGAGACCCAGCGCCGCCTCGGCCTGGCGCGCCGCGAGGCGGGTGTGGCGCGCGTCGAGCCGCGCCGCGAGGCGACCCAGCCCGTGCCCGAAGACGACCCGTCCGCGCGGCGGAAGGGCGCGCGAGAGACCGACCAGCGGGATCGCGGCCCAGGCCTCGAGGCGCCGCAGGACGGTGCGCTCGCCGCGGCCGCTCACGCCGCCCCCGGGAACAGCGCGCGGCGCACGACCGCCCGCACCGCCTGCTCGGCGGGCACGCGGAAGGCGATCCTGAGCACGGCCGGGGCCGGCGCTCCCGCCGGCCAGCGGATCGCGTCCTGGGCGGTCGTCACGCCGAGCGCGCCCGGCGATCGCGCCGCCGCCGCGGCGATCGCCCGCGCGTCGGCGGCGCCGTAGCGGTGGTGGTCGGCGAAGTCGAGCCGGGCGGCGATCCGCCCGCCCAGCCCCTCCAGCGTCGCGGCGAAGGCGTCGGGGCGGGCGATCCCGCTGACCACGACCAGCTCCCGCCCGGCGAGCGCGGACGGTGCGTCCACCCGTCCGTCCGGCAACGCGAGCGTCGCCGGCTCGTGCGCCGCGGCCACGACCTGGGGCAGTTCCGCGCCGCGCGCGCGCAGTGTCGCCTCCAGCGCGGCCAGCGCGGCGGGCCACTCCGCCCGCTCGAGCGGCCGGGAGACCAGCAGCGCCGCGGGGGCGCGCGTCAGCACGACCAGGCCGGCGCGGGCCAGTCCGGCCGGCAGCTCGCGCAGCAGCCCGGCGGGCAGCCCGCGGCCGCCGCCGAACGGGTCGGCCGCGTCGAGCAGCACGACGTCGAGGTCGCGCGCCAGCCAGCGGTGCTGGAAGCCGTCGTCGAGCACGATCGCGTCCGCTCCCGCCGCGCACGCCAGCGCCGCGGCCGCGGTCCGCCGGCGCCCCACCACGACGATCGGCGCGGCCCCCTCGGCGGCAAGCAGGTATGGCTCGTCCCCCGCCTCGAGGGCGGTGGCCCGGATCGTCCCGCCGTCGCGCACCAGCAGCGGGTCCGACGCGCGCACGCCGCCGTGACCGCGCGAGACGATCGCGACCCGCCGCCCCTCGCCGGCCAGCAGCGCCGAGAACCAGGCCGCGGCGGGGGTCTTGCCCGTGCCGCCGGCGACCAGGTTGCCGATCGAAAGGACCGGCGCCGCGGCCCGCTCGGCGCGCCAGGCGCCGCGGTCGAACAGCGCGTTGCGCAGCGCGGCCGCGCGCAGGTAAAGGTGGCCGAGCGGCGCCAGTGCGGGGATCGGCCGGGCCGGGCTCACGCTTCGAGCCCCCGCACCGCGGTGGCTAGCTGCCGTCCCACGCCGCGGCGGGCCTCGACCTCGCGCTGCGCGGCCTCGCCCGCCGCCAGCCGCGCCGCGGGATCGTCCAGCCAGGCCCGCAGCTGGGCCAGCGCGGTCTCCGGGGCGGCGCAGCGCACCAGGCCCCCGGCGGCGGCGAGCGGCTCGATCAGGTCGAGCTGCGCGTGATCGTGGGGCCCGGCGACCAGGGGGCAGCCGGCGGCGGCGGCCTCCAGCGGCGAATGCCCGCCGACCGGGGCGAAGGTCCCGCCCAGCGTCGCCGCGGCGGCCAGCGGGTAGGTGCGCGGCAGCACCCCCATCCGGTCCAGCAGCACCGCCCGCGCACCGGCAGGGGCGGTGCCGCGGGAGGCCCGGTGCACGGCCAGGCCGGCCTGCTCCAGCTCCGCGGCCAGCGCGTCGAATCGCTCCGGGTGGCGCGGCGCGACGAGCAGCGCGCCCCCCTCGGGACCGCTCGCCAGCGGCGCGAAAGGGGCAGCCTCGCCGGGGTGGCAGCTTCCCAGCACGATCCAGTGCCGGGCCGGATCGAGGCCCAGCTCGGCGCGGAGCGCGTCGACCGCCCGCGGGTCCGGCGGCGGGGGGGCCGCGTCCCACTTGAGGTTCCCGACCGGGCCGAAGCGGGCGTCGGGCACGCCGAGGGCGGCGAAGCGCTCGCGGTCCCCCGCGCTCGCGGGGCAGACCAGCGCGGCCTCGGCCAGCGCGCCCCCGTAGAGCGCCTTCAGCCGCCGGTAGCGCGGCCAGCGCGCGGCCGAGAGCCGGGCCGAGACGAGTGCCGCGGGAATCCCGCGGCGGCGCAGCAGCGAGAGCCGCCACGGCCAGATCTCGGTCTCGACGACCAGGTGCAGCGGCGGCTCCAGGGCGTCCAGAAAGCGCTCCAGCACGGCCGGGTGGTCGGCCGGGGAGAGCTGGGAGGCGAACCCCATCTCGCGCGCGAGACGCCGCCCGGTGGCCGACTGGGTGGTGACCAGCAGCGGCCTCGTCTCGCCGGCCTCCCTCAGCGCGTGCGCCAGCGAGGCCAGCGCCCGGACCTCGCCCATCGACGCGGCGTGGGCCCAGATCGCGCCGGTAGAGATCCCCTCCAGCGCCTCCGGGACCGCCAGCCGCTCCCCGAGGTCGCGCCGCGAGGCCGGGTCGGGCGAGAGGCGGTAGGCCACCCGGGCGGCGCCCGCCGCGCCTGCCGCCAGCGCGCGGTAGAGCGATCCGGCGAGCGATCCGGCCCACGGCGGTCGGCCCGGCGGGACCGACCCGCGGGGCGCCGGCCCCCCGCTCACCGGTCCACCCGCGCGACTCCAGCACTCGATAGTCCCGGCCCCCGCTCCGGGTCCGGGCCCGCGTCAGCTAAAATGCCTCTTAGTTTCCCGCCCGGGAGGCCCGGGTCACAGCCCGCGCCGCGCGCGCCGGGCGCACGGAGGAGAGCGATGCTCGAGAAGATCGGCGTGGTCGGTGGCGGCATGATCGGTGGCGTTCTGGTCCAGGAGATCGGCCGTCGGCGGCTGGCCCGGGCGGTGGGTCTGGTCGACATCATGCCGCCCGACCTCGCGAAGGGGAAGTGCCTCGACATCGCGGAGGGGAGCCCCGTCGTCGGTTTCGATTGCCGCTTCGAGGGGTCGAAGACCTACGAGGCGATCGCCGGCGCCGAGATGGTGATCAACACCGCCGGCGTGCCGCGCAAGCCGAAGCCGGACGGCACCCTGCCGTCGCGCGAGGAACTGCTCGCGACCAACCTGAAGATCACCGACCAGGTGGCCGAGGGGATCAAGGCCTTCGCGCCCAAGGCGATCGTGATCTCGATCGCCAACCCGCTCGACGCGATCGTCTACCGGCTGCACCAGCTGCTGAAGCTGCCCAAGGGCCGGCTCATGGGGATGGCGGGCGTGCTCGACTCGGCCCGTTACCGCTATTTCATCGCCGAGGCGGCGGGCGTTTCCGTCGACAACGTGACGGCGCTGGTGCTGGGCGGCCACGGCGACGACATGGTCCCGATCCGCTCCGCGACCCGCGTCGCCGGGCTCCCGGTCGAGATGTTCGTCGAGCCGGCGAAGCTCGACGCGATCGAGGCCCGGACCCGCGGCGCCGGCGGAGAAGTGGTCAAGCTGCTCGGCTCCGGCTCCGCCTTCGTCTCGCCGGCCTGGTCGGCGCTGGCGATGGCCGAGGCGATCATCTACGACCGCAAGCAGATCCTCGCGGTCAGCGCGCTGCTGGAAGGCGAATACGGCGTGAAGGGGCTGTTCGTCGGCGTGCCGGCGGTGCTCGGGAAGAACGGCGTGGAGAAGGTGATCGAGGTCCCGCTGAACGACGCCGAGAAGGCCGCGCTGGAGCGGTCGGTGGGCGTCGTCGGCAAGACCTGCGCCGAGGTGGACCAGATCGCGGGCAAGGCCTAGATCGCCCCCGGCGTCGGGCCTACAATTCCGGCTTCCCGCCCGGACGAGGAGTCCGTCCGATGAATGCTCGTGTCGTGTTCCGGCTCGCGGTGGCGGCCGGTGTCCTCTTCGTGACGCTCGCCCTTCCGGCGTCCGCCCAGGGAGTCTTCAACGAGACCCGGCCGGGTGTCTGGGGCGAGGTGGCGGACGAGCAGGGGAACCCCGTCCCCGAGCTCGCGGTCAAGATGGCCCGCAACGTCGAAGGGGACCCGGGCGGCAGCGTCAAGACCACGAAGAAGGGGACCTTCATCTTCCCGCAGCTCGAGCTCTTCGAGGCCGGCTACATCCTGAGGCTCGACAGCACCGAGTGGTACATCCGCAAGTACCACATCCGGACGCGGCGCGGCACCAGGGAGATCTACCAGGACGACGAGGGGTCGCTCGGGCCCACCTCGCAGGACAAGCTTCCGATCGTCCGGCACCGCGGCGCGAACACGACGATTTCGCTGGTCGTGGCCCGGGTCTCCGAGTACGTCGCGCCCGCCGCGGCGCCGGCGGCGCCGGGAGCGCCCGCCGCGGCGGCGCCGAAGCGCGAGCTGACGCTGCCCGAGAAGGCCGACGAGGCGGCGGCGCTCGGCGACTATGCCGCGGCGATCGACCTGCTCGGCCAGGCGCTGGCCGAGAAGCCCAACGACCCCGACCTGACCTGGACCAAGGCGACTTACATGGCCAAGTCGGGCGACACGCAGGGCGCGATCCGGGAGGGCTCCCGCGCGATCCAGGCCGCCCCGGACCGGACCGGCATCCGGCTGCAGATGGCCGGCTGGTTGGAAGAGCGCGGCCAGCTGGCCGCCGCGATCCCGCTGCTGGAGAAGGAGCGCGAGCTGCAGCCCGACAGCCCGGCGGTCGCCCAGGCGCTGTTCGAGGCCTACGGCGAGGCCGGGCAGGCCGACAACGCGGCCAAGGAAGTCGACCGCTGGCTGACGATCGCGCCGACCGCTCCCGAGGCGATGCTGGCCAAGGCCGACATCCTGAACAGCAAGGGGGACTACGCCGGGGCCGAGGAGATCTTCCGCAAGCTGGCCGCGGCCGACTCGAAGAACGCCGACCGGATGTACTACAACGCCGGCGTCTCGATCATGAACAAGAAGGGGGTCACCAACGAGGACCGCAAGCGCGCGATCACGGCGTTCGAGAAGTCGGTCGAGACCAACCCGAAGTACGCCAAGGCCTGGAACCAGCTCGGCCTGGCCTACCTCGGGCTGGGCGACTACGCCAAGGCGCGCGAGGCGTTCAAGAAGTTCCTCGAGCTCGACTCCAGCAGCCCCGACGCGGTCGCGGCGAAGGACCTGATGAAGGCGCTCCCCGCGCGGTAGGGGCCGGCCTCCGTGCCGGCCCCGGCAGCGTGGCGTGCGCGCGCCCCCGTAGAATGAACGCATGACCGAGGCGCGGAGGATTTCCGTCCAGGGGATCGTGCAGGGGGTCGGCTTCCGCCCCTTCGTCTTCCGGCTGGCCGAGCGCCACGGTCTCGCCGGCTGGGTCCTCAACGGCGAGCGCGGCGTCGAGATCCACGCCGAGGGGTCCGGGGCCGCGATCGACGCCTTCCTCGCGGAGCTGCAGGCCACGCCGCCCCCTGCCGCGCGGATCGCGTCCTGCGCTGCGATCCCCGCCGCGCTCGAGGGGCACGCCGGCTTCGCGATCCGCTCGAGCGCCCGGGAAGGAGCCCCGACGGTCCGCGTCTCGCCCGACCTTCCGGTCTGCGAGGCGTGCCTCGCCGAGCTGGACGATCCCGCCGACCGCCGCGCCGGCTACCCGTACATCAACTGCACCGACTGCGGCCCGCGCTTCTCGATCGTGCTGGGGCTGCCGTACGACCGCCCCCTGACCACGATGAAGGACTGGCCGCTCTGCGCCGACTGCGCCCGCGAGTACGGCGATCCGCGCGACCGCCGCTTTCACGCCCAGCCGGTCGCGTGCCCGGCCTGCGGCCCGCGGTTCCGGCTGCTGGGCGGCGACGGCCGCGAGACGGCGGAGGGGGCGGCGGCGCTCGCGGCGGCCGCGGCGGCGCTCGCCGCGGGTGCGATCGTCGCAGTGAAGGGGATCGGCGGCTACCACCTGGCGTGCGACGCGCGGCAGCCCGTCGCGGTCGCGGCGCTGCGCGCGCGCAAGTTCCGGAAGGAGCGGCCGTTCGCGGTCATGGCGCGCGACCTGGCCGAGGCCGGCGCGCTGGTCGCGCTCGATCCGGAGAGCCGGGCGCTCCTGGTCTCGGTCGCGCGGCCGATCGTGCTCGCGCCGGCCCGCGTCGAGCTGGCGGAGGTCGCGCCGGGGCACCACGAGCTGGGGGTGATGCTGCCGTACGCGCCGCTGCACCACCTGCTGTTCGCGGCCGGCGCGCCGCCGGCGCTGGTGATGACCA
>CAYZDB010000112.1:0-8900 GCA_964476985.1 uncultured Acidobacteriota bacterium
GGCGGGTCCTCGGGTGGCGCCGATCTTGGTGCGGCGGAGGGTGGAACCGGGCACTAACGCCCCAACGATGGGCGGGGGGGGATAGTAACGGAACGTGGGGCGGGGAGGCAGGGAGGCAGGCCGGCCGGGCGGCGGGGCAGCGGGAAGCGGGAGAGGTCCCAGGTCCCGTCCGCGTCCGGGCTGTCGACGACCACCTCGCGGTACATCGGCACCACCCGCCGGATCTCCTCGGTTACTGCGTCGATCCCCGCGTACTTCATCTTGAAGCGCAGGCCCAGCCGCGCCGCCAGCTCGCAGAGCAGCTGCCAGGTCTCCATCCCCGGCCGCGGCGCGACCGCGCGGCGGAAGCGCTGGACGCGCCGCTCCTGGTTGGTGAAGGTCCCCGAGGTCTCGGCCGTCGCCGAGAGCGGCAGCACGACGTCGGCGGCCCGCGTGGTCGCGGTGTCGACGACGTCGGCGGCGACCAGCAGGTCGACCGCCTCCAGCCCGGCCCGCAGGTCCTCCGGCAGCTCGGCTGCGCCGAAGGGGTCCTCGCCCAGCACGACCGCGACCTTGATCGCCTTGCGCCGCAGCAGGTCGGCGACGTCGGTGCACTCGCGGTCGAGATCGAGCAGCGTGACGCACCACTCCTTTTCCAGCGCCTCGATCGCCGCGGCGTCGTCGGTCTTCTGGTAGCCCGGAAACCAGCAGGGGTGGGCCCCCATGTCGAGCAGCCCCTGCATGTTCGACTTCTCGCGCAGCGCGAGCAGGCTCGCCCCCATCGTCTCGGCCGCCGCGGCGAAGATCCGGTCGTCGCCGGCGACGCGGGGGCCGCGGAAGTCCTTGTTGAAGGCGAGGACCTTGAGCACGCTCTTCGCGAGGATCCGCGCGGCTTCGTCGAAGGTGGCGCGGTCGAGGCCCGCCTCGGCGGGCGGCTCGATGCCGGCGCCGCCGGCGGCCGCGGCGGCCAGCGCGGTCACGACCGCGGCCTCGGTCCCGGGGCGGCAGGGGAGCCAGGCCTCGGCCAGGCGCGAGGTCCGGTTCTCGTCGGCGCCGACGTAGATCAGCTTCGTCCCCTGCCGGATCGCGCGCTTGGCGAGCAGGTCGGCGACGAAGTGCTCGTCGTCGGTGCGCGAGTTGGCCAGGACGATCGCCTGGGCGTCGAGCAGGTCGCGGTAGGACCCGGTCGAGACGACGTCCGGGCAGAACAGGTCCGGGTTGGCCAGCGCCGCGAAGGTCGTGACGTTGTGCGTGCCCAGCGCCACGCGCGCGAACTTCTGCGCCAGGAAGAGCTCCTCGTTGGACAGGCGCGGCGAGACGAACACGGCGATCTCGCGGCCCGCGACCCGGCGCTTCAGGTCCTTGATCCGGCCGGCGGTGAAGGTCAGCGCGTCGTCGAGGCTGGTCGGCTGCTGCTCGCGGCCGCCGCGCACCCGCGGGACCACCAGCCGCTCGCGGTCCTGGACCCAGTGGAAGCCGAAGCGCCCCTTGCGGCAGTAGTTGCCGCAGGTCACCGCGCTGTCCTCGGCGCGCGCCGCGCCCAGCAGCGTCTCGCCGTAGTACTCGAAGTTCAGCCGGCAGCCGACGCCGCAGTAGTGGCAGACGGTCGGGACGCTCTCGCTCTTCCAGGGGCCGGGCTTGTCGAGGTGCGAGACCGCGGCGATCGCGCCGGTCGGGCAGGTCCCGATGCAGAGCCCGCAGCTGACGCAGTCGGTCTCGAGCAGGCTGCCGCCGAGCGCGGGGCGGACCACCGTGGCGAAGCCGCGGTTGACGAAGCCGTAGGCCGAGACGCCGACCACGTCGCTGCAGATCCTGACGCAGCGCCCGCACAGGATGCACTTGTTGGGGTCGAGCGTGATCAGCGGGTGGGTCCGGTCGACCTCGTGGTGCAGCGCCTCGCCGACGAAGTTCGTGATGTCCACGCCGTACTCGGTGGCGTAGCGGCGGAGGTCGCAGGTGAAGAGCGCGTCGCAGCCGCACTCGAGGCAGCGGTGCGATTCGGCGATCACGTCCTCGAGCGTGTAGCCGGTCTCGACCTCGGTGAAGCTGTTCCTGCGCTCCTCGATCGAGATCAGCGGCATCGGGCGCTGGGCCGAAGTCCGTTGCGACGGCAGGTCCGCCACGGTGACCTTGCCGAAGGTGTCGCGGCGGCTGAAGAACTCCCACGGCTCGGGCTCGGCCTTGCCGCCGGTCAGGTAGGCCTCGATCGCGTGCGCGGCCTTGCGGCCGGCGGCGATCGCCTCGATCGCGGTCGCGGCGCCGGTCACGACGTCGCCGCCCGAGAAGACCCCCTCGACCGAGGTCTCGTAGGTCTGCTCGTTGACCTGGATCGTCTTCCAGCGGGTCAGGTTGAGCATCTCGCCCGGCGGCAGGAAGTGGGGGACCTTCCCGGCCGTCAGCTCGGCGACCGTCGTGTTCTGGCCGATCGCGGCGATCACGAAGCGGCAGTCGACCACGTGCTCGGAGCCGCGCAGCGGCTTGGGGCTGCGGCGGCCCGAGGCGTCGGGCTCGCCCAGTTCCATCCGGATGCACTCGAGCCCCGCGACCCGGCCGTCCTGCTGCAGCACCTTGACCGGCGCGGCGAGGAACTCCATCGCCACCCCCTCGTGCCCGGCCTCGACGATCTCGATCTCGTTGGCGGGCATCTCGGTCCGCGTGCGGCGGTAGAGGATCGTGACCTTCTCGGCGCCGACGCGCAGCGCGGTCCGGGCGCAGTCGATCGCGGTGTTCCCGCCGCCGACGACCACGACGTGGCCGGACAGCTTCGGGGCGCGGCGCAGGCCGAAGTTCTTGAGGAACTCGATCCCGGAGAGGACCCCCTCGGTGCGCTCGTTCTGGACCCGCATCTCGGTGCTGTCCCAGGCCCCGATCCCCAGGAAGACGGCGTCGAAGCCCTGCTCCTCGCGCAGGCTGCGGACCGTGAAGTCCTCGCCCAGCGCGACGTTGGTCGAGAGCGTCACGCCCAGGTCGAGGATCTGGTTGACCTCGAGGTCGAGGATCTCCTTGGGGAGGCGGTACTCGGGAATGCCGTAGCGCAGCATCCCTCCGGCCTCGGGCATCTTCTCGAACATCTGGACGGCGAAGCCGCGCAGCGCGAGGTAGTAGGCGCAGGACAGGCCCGCCGGACCGGCCCCGACGACCGCGACGCGCCGGCCGTTGGGCGGCGGGACCTGCGGCTTCGGCGCGTCGACCCGGCCCAGCTCGAGGTCGGCCAGGTAGCGCTTGATGTAGTCGATCCCCACCGCCTGGTCGAGCAGGTTGCGCCGGCAGCCCGAGACCTCGCAGGGCCGCGTGCAGACCCGCCCGCAGATCGCCGGGAGCGGGTTGCGGTCCTTGATCAGGCGGATCGCGTCGTGGTACTTCCCGAGCGCGGCGAGCGCGATGTAGCCCTGGATGTCGATCCCGGCCGGGCAGGCGACCTGGCAGGGGCCGATGCAGTCGGCGTAGTGGTTCGACAGCATCAGCTCCAGCGCCGCCTTGCGCGAGCGCCGGACCTCGGTGTTGCCGGTCTCGACGACCATCCCGGCCGCGACCTTGGTCGAGCAGGCGGGCAGCAGCGTGCGCGCCCCCTGGACCTTGACCACGCAGATGTAGCAGGACGAAAACGGCTCGAGCTGGCGGTCGTGGCAGAGCGTCGGGATCGTGTCGATCCCGTTGTCGCGCGCGGCCTCGAGGATCGTCTGACCCCCCTCCGCGATGACCCGCTTGCCGTCGATTTCCAGCTTGACCAGGCCCATTCGAAACCTCCGGTCAGTCCCTGACGATCGCGTCGAAGCGGCAGGCGTTGTAGCACTCGCCGCAGACGATGCAGAGCTCCTGGTCGATCACGTGCTTGACCTTCCGGCTGCCGGTGATGGCCTCGGTCGGGCAGACCTTCAGGCAGAGCGTGCAGCCGTTGCAGTCGTCGGTGATCGTGAAGGTCAGGAGCTTGGCGCAGTGGTGGGCGGGGCACTTCCGGTTGGCGATGTGCGCCTCGTACTCGGAGCGGAAGTACTTGATCGTGGTGAGCACGGGGTTGGGCGCGGTCTGGCCCAGCCCGCAGAGCGAGCTGTTGCGGACCTGCTGCGCCAGGTCGGCCAGCAGGTCGATGTCCCCCTCCTGGCCCTTGCCCTCGGTGATCCGGGTCAGGATCTCCAGCATCCGCTTGGTGCCGACCCGGCAGAACGTGCACTTGCCGCAGGACTCGCGCTGGGTGAACTCCAGGAAGAAGCGGGCGATGTCGACCATGCAGGTCGTCTCGTCCATCACGACCAGGCCGCCCGAGCCCATGATCGCGCCGGTCTTGTTGATCGAGTCGTAGTCGATCACGGTGTTCTGCAGCTCGGCCGGGATGCAGCCGCCCGAGGGGCCGCCCATCTGGACCGCCTTGAACTTGCGGTCGTTCTTGATCCCGCCGCAGACGTCGTAGACGATCTCCTTGATCGAGATCCCCATCGGGACCTCGACCAGCCCGCCGTGCCGCACCTTGCCGGCCATCGCGAAGACCTTGGTCCCCTTGCTGTCCTTTGTGCCCAGCCGGTTGAAGGCCGCGGCGCCGTGGCGGACGATCCAGGGCACGTTGGCGAAGGTCTCGACGTTGTTGATCGAGGTCGGGCAGTCCCACAGCCCCTTGGTGGCGGGGAAGGGGGGGCGCACCCGGGGCATGCCGCGGCGGCCCTCGATCGAGGCGATCAGCGCGGTCTCCTCGCCGCAGACGAAGGCGCCGGCCCCTTCCTTCAGCTTGACGTGGAACGAGAAGTCCGAGCCCTGGATCTTCTCGCCCAGGAAGCCGCGCTCCTCGGCCTGGGCGATTGCGATGTTGAGCCGCTCGATCGCCTTGGGGTACTCGGCGCGCACGTAGATGTAGCCGTGGTCGGCGCCGATCGCGTAGCCGGCGATCGTCATCCCCTCGAGCACGGCGTGGGGATCGCTCTCCAGCACCGAGCGGTCCATGAACGCGCCGGGGTCGCCCTCGTCGGCGTTGCAGATGATGTACTTGTGCGGGCCGGGCGCGAGGCGCGTGAAGCGCCACTTCATGCCGGTCAGGAAGCCGGCGCCGCCGCGGCCGCGCAGGCCCGACTCCACGACCTGGTTGATCAGGCCGTCGGGGTCCTTGCCGGCCAGGACCTTGGCCTGGGCGGCGTAGCCGTCGCGGGCCAGGTAGTCGTCGATCTTCTCGGGGTCGATCAGGCCGCAGTTGGCCAGCACGATGCGCTGCTGGCGGTCCAGGAACGCCTTCTCGCTGCCGGCGCCCGCGCTCGACCAGACCAGCCACTCCTCGACGGGACGGGCCTGGCCGAGGTGCTCGTCCAGCAGCCGCTCGACCCGGTCGGCCCCGATCGGGCCGTAGACGAAGCGCGCACCGTCCTCGTGTCGGATCTCGACCAGCGGCTCGCGGTAGCACATCCCGATGCAGCCTGCGCGGCCCAGCTCGACCCCGTCCGCTGCCGTCCCCAGCTTCGCCGTCACCGCGCGGAGCGTCTCCTCCGCGCCCGCGGCGATGCCGCAGGTCCCCAGGCCGACCAGCACGCGGGTCACGGGTGGTCCCCCTTCTGGTACTTCTTCAGCAGCTTGATCACCGAGGACGGGCTGAGGTTCCCGTAGGTCGCGTTGCCGATCATCAGCGCCGGGGCCAGGCTGCAGCAGCCCAGGCACGAGACCGTCTCGAGCGTGAACATCCGGTCGCTGCTGGTTTCGCCGTTGCCGATCTGCAGGTGCTTGCTGATCGCCTGGGTCAGCTCGACCGCGCCGCTGACGTGGCAGGCGGTGCCGTGGCAGACCCGGATCAGGTGCTTGCCGACCGGCTTGAGCCGGAACTGGGCGTAGAAGGTGGCGACGCCGTAGATCTGCGCCAGCGGGATCCCCGACTCGCGCTGGATCCGCAGCAGCCCCTCGCGGCTCAGGTAGCCCTCCTGCTCCTGCGCGGCCTGCAGCAGCGGGATCAGGCGGCCCTGCTCGCCCTCGAAGCTCTGGTTCCTGAAGTCGTACTTCCGGTGCGCCTGCATCGCGGAGCCTCTCCTCAGTCGTGCGGCGTCTTGAGCATGCGGTTGACGAGCGACATCATCTGGTCGATGTCGCCGAACCCGCCGAGCGCGTGGCCCCGGCAGCCGCGGCGTGAGCAGAACTCGAGGTAGCCGCCGCTGGCGATGTTGATCGAGGCCATCGCCGCGCCGCAGAGCGGGCAGAGGTGGCGCAGCATCAGCGAAGCGTCGCAGTGCGGGCAGCGGAACTCGACGGTCGTGCCGGCGGGGATCTCGAGGTCGGTCGTGAGCGTGTGGTCGCCGAAGACCGCGCTGAGGAAGATCGCGCCGTCCTGGTTGGGCTCGTCGACGTGGGCGTCGAGGTGGACCGACTCCCCCTCGGTCAGGGGCGCCCGGCAGGCCGGGCATTCCGTCTCGAGAATCAGCAGGTGCTGGCTCATCACTCGTCTCCCGGGCAGGCACGGGGTGGGGCGGCCGGAACCGGCGCGAACGGGGGCGCCGGGGACCGCGTCCGGCGCGTGGGAGCCGGGACCATCCCTGAATGGTCCAGCCCGGAAAAACCTTACTCGTCGGTCAGAGACTAGGCAAGCAGCATTGTTAGTTAGTTCCGCGTTTCCAGCTTGCGCCTTGTTTTCGATGCTCTGACCTTGGTCAAGGCCGCCAGTCGTACCCGAACTTCACGAAGTAGCTCCGGCCGACGACGGCCTGGGGCTCGACCTCGGTCCCCGCCGAGCGCTGGTCGACGCCAGCGAAGAGGACCGTCTGCGGGTTGAGCTTGAAAGCGAACAGGAACTGGCCGAAGAGACCGCGCTCGCGGGCCGGCAGCGTCTCGACCTCCGCGGTCTCCGGATCGTCGATCGCCGGGTAGAGCGCGAGGTTGCGGTCGACCGCCGTCCACTGCAGGACGAGCCGGACGAAGGTCCTCAGGTCGAACTGGTAGATGAAGCGGCCGTTGAGCTGGTTGGCGTCGAACAGCCGCCCGCCCGCCTCGGTGAAGCGCTGCCAGCTGTCGTCGAGCTGCAGGTAGAAGCCGCGGCCGACGTTCCAGGTCAGTCCCGGCTCGAGCTCCAGCTGCCGGCCGGGGCGGTTGTTGACGTAGTCGATCCCGTCGCCCCAGCGGACGAAGATCGAGCTGGTGAAGTCGCCGGTCGGCCGGACGTTGAAGAAGAGCCCGTAGCTGGAGAGGTCGTAGACCGTGCCCTGGAACGCCTCGCGGCCGCGGCCCAGTTCCAGCGTGCCCGAGGACTGGAGCGGGCCGCTGTAGTTGGCCTCGATCGAGAAGCCGTCCTCGAGCAGGTCGCCGGCGGTGTTCTCGACCCGCTCGGCCTCGGCGAAGACCGAGAAGCGCGTCCACCGCGCGCCCGGCGGGGCGTAGAAGTTGCGGCCCCCGACCAGGTAGGCCGAGCGGACGTCGATCCGCGGGATGAAGCCGGCGTCGGCTCGGAAGCCGGGCGAGCGGCTGCCGGCGCCCGCGTACCAGCGCCAGTAGCGGGCCTCGTGGGAGTACTCGACGGTCCAGCCGTTGCCGGAGAACTCGTCCGCCGGCTGGCCGAAGCGCTCGGCGAACGGGTCGGGGTAGTCGGTGCGGGTGGTCAGCCACTGCGCGGTGACGACGTCGGTGGGGGAGAAGCGGAAGACGCCGTCGAGGCCGCCGACGAGGTTGCGGTAGCGGTCGTCGCCCTCGCCCTCGCCTTCGCTCGCGCCCGATTCCGAGCCCTCGCGGCCCGTCCCGAGCACGCCGACCGACGAGCCGCGGCCGACGTCCCGGCGGTAGCGCACGACCGCGGTCGTGTTGGCGCCCGCGAACCCGGTTGCGAACGAGCCGTCGGGGAGCGGCAGGATGAAGGTGGTCGGCTCGTCGCGCGCGACGAAGGCCCCCAGGCTATTGCGCCCCTCGCGCAGCGTGAGCTTGCCGACGGCGGAGGGATCGACCACGGTCCGGGTGTAGACCGCGTCGATCGGCGTCGCGAACAGGTCGGCCCCCTCGAGAAAGAGCGGGCGCTTCTCCGGGTAGAAGACCGCGAAGCGGTCGTTGACGCGCAGCTGCAGCGCGTCGGCCTCGACCTGCGAGAAGTCGGGGTTGAGCGCGACGTTCAGGCTGGTGTTGGGGGTGATCCCCCAGCGTGCGGACAGCCCGACCTGGGTGTCGTCGTCGACCGCGTCGAGCCCGCCGCCTTCGGCCCTCGCCTCGGTGCGCTGCCAGGTCACGGTCGGCAGGAACTCCAGCGCCGGGCCGGGCCGCGGCGCCTCGGGCAGGACGATCCGGCCGAGTTGGCAGAACCAGCAGGTGTCGTCGCGGTCGAGCGGGGCCGAGCGCGTGCGCACCCGCTCGACGCGCGGGCGCTGGCGGAAGGCGAGGAAGCCCCAGGCCTGGGGCCCGCCGCCCCGCGGGTAGCGCAGCGACCGGAAGGGGATCGCGATCTCGACGGTGAACCCCTCGGCCCCGATCCGGCCCGCGGAGTCCCACAGCTCGTCCCAGCTGCTGTCCTCGGCCGGGGCCCCGGCGACGTTGAAGCCGCGCCCCTCGCCGAGCTGCGCGGCGCGCGAGTCCATCTGCACGCCGAACGGGTTGGCCGCGAAGAGCAGCCCGTGACGCTGGTCGTCGAACGGGTCGAGCACGAACCCGACGAGGTCGTTGCGGAACGCGGTGTCGCGGTCGGTGTAGTGGCCGCGGATCGAGCCCGGGTCGGGATCCTCGGCGCGGAAGCCGACGTAGAGGTTGTCGTCGTCGTAGAGCAGGAGCGCGGTCGTGGCGGTCGCGGCGGGGGTGTTGTCGCCGGGGTAGACCTCGAAGGGGAGCGGGATCGCGAGCGCCGACCCCCACGCGGGCTCGTCCAGCGCGCCGTCGATCTTCAGCGGCCCGGCCGCGCGCGGTACGGTGCCCGCCTCGGTGCGGTCCGCCGCGGTGGCGGCCCCGGAGCGCGGGCAGGGGACCAGGGCGAGCAGGGCGATCGCGGCGGC
>CAYZDB010000113.1:0-8174 GCA_964476985.1 uncultured Acidobacteriota bacterium
CGGCCAGCCACCGGACGAAGTCCTTGCGGGCGTCCGGGCCGTCATCCGCCCCGACGGGTCCGGGCAGGAGCCTTGCGCGCGACCGGCCCTCGGCCACGAACTGGGGGAGATCGCCGACGGTCGCCCCCTCGAGCGCGACCGCGTTCTTCCGCACCGCTTCGCGCCAGGCCGGCAGGAGGACTTTCGAGGCGACCTCGTCCCACGCGACGGCGACGAGCTTCCCGGCGCTTTCCGCGTCGAGCACGGTGGCGAACCACCGGCGCTCCAGGTCGGCGACGTCCGACAGCAGCGAGATGGCGGCGGGCTCCCCGGCGGGATCGGGCCCCTCGGGCAGCGCGGCAACGGCGGCGATCCGCTCGGCCAGCGGTGGGTGCGTATCGTAGGGATCGGCGTCGGCCTCCCGCAGCGCCTCCTCGAGGACCTTCGCCTCCGCTTTCGAGACGCGAGCGTCGGCGTTGAACCGCTGGAAGCCTTCCGCAATCGGCGGGAGGTAGCCTGCCTGCAGGACCGGGACGACCTCCTGCGACCAGTACGCGCCGAAGCCGGCCGTCGCCGGCGCGAGCTTCTTGAGCCCCTCGACGAGCGGCCGTGACCCGGCCACCCTCGACGCCAGCGCGTCGGCGCTGAGCTCCTGGCGTCGCGACACCGCGTGCGAGAGCTTCAGGAAGAGCTTGCCGTAGAGGACGAACGGCAGCTGGAGCAGCGAACCGCCCAGGCCGCCGATCGTGCGGCCGATGGTCGATCGGGTCTTGAAAACCCACGGGCCCAGCCGGGTGTCGCCGCCGTAGTAGTGGCCGAACTCGTGCGCCAGGACGGCGCGCAGCTCCGGGACGGAGAGCGTCTGCAGCAGGGGGAGTCCGAGCCCCATCACGCGCCGGCTGAAGAACCCCATGATGCCTCCGCGCTGCGCGACCCAGGCGTTGACGTCGCCGACGAGGAAGACTTCGGCGGGCACCGCCTGTCCCGTCGCCCGCGCCACGTCCTCGATCTCCGCGAAGAGCTTCGGGTGACGCATCGGTTCGAGGAGCGGACCGGGAGCCTCGAACCGGTCGGGCCGCGGGAGAATCGACCAGAGGATCGTCCCGGCCCCGATGAGGCAGAGCAGCGCGATCTTCGGGTGAATCCGGTGGGTGAAGACGACCTCCGCGACCGGCACGAAGACGAGCGCCGCCACGATCGCGAGCGCCAGGACGTAGAAGCCAAGCATCAGGCCGACGGCCAACGCCGCGCGACCTGCCACCGAGTCGGACGTGCTCATGGGTCGCCCCCCCAGGCTGAACCGCTGAGCCATGCTACACCCAGTGGGGCGACCGGGGGACTCCCGCGGCGCGACCGGAGCGGCCGGTCCGGAGAAAACCCGGGACGGCCGGGGCGCGCAGACGCTGCGCCCCGGCCGGATGCCCGCGAACTCCCCCCCGGCGCCCCCGCCTCACCTCACGCGGTAGAAGTAGGACACGCCGTCCGACAGCACCGGATCCGCGTAGGACGTGTCCCAGGCGCCGTTCAGCAGCCGGACCGCGTCGGAGAAGTCCGGAAGCGTGGCGCGCTCCAGGTCGTACGGGCCGGTGTCGCCGCCCCAGGACAGCACGACCGCGTCGGTGCCGGGATCGGTCCACATGCCGACCACCTGCAGCGCGCTCTCCTCGAAGCCGCGCAGCCGGTAGACCAGCGAGAACGGGCCGTAGGACGAAGGGAAGTACCCGCGCACGGAGACGCGGTACGAGCCTTCCGTCGCCGTCTCCAGCGAGATCCGCGACTGCACCCCGCAGTTGTCGTCGGCGTACCCGACCTGCGAGCCGAAGGGGTCGAAGACCTCGATCACCGTGTCGAACGACCCGCTGCCGCCGTCCTCCGGGCAGGTGCTGAAATCGAAGCGCTGCCCGGGGTAGGCGTAGAAGTAGAAGTCGTACCGCCCGTTCGGGCCGAGCGAGGGCGTCTGCGCCTGCCACCAGCTCAGGGGGTAGATCGTCCACGGGTAGGAGGTCACGCGCAGCGTGCCGTACTCCTTGGAGCCCCACGCCTCGTTGTTGTGGGTGTAGGGATCCGCGGCGTCCCGCAGCCAGAGCGCCACCCAGTAGTCGCCGGGCGGCGTGTTGTAGGGGACGTAGATCCAGCCCGCGTCGAGCGTCCAGGTCGCGTAGGTCCCCATCGTGAAGCCGTAGTAGAGCGTCTGCAGGTAGACGTAGCCGGACCAGTTCATCCGCTGCGGCGTGAGGTAGACCTCGATCTGCGGGTCGACGATGTTGTCGGTCCCGATGTTCTCCATCTTGAAGTTCTGGTTGAAGCGGAAGTAGTCCATCTGCTGCACGGAGTAGACGTTGGGGTAGGTCTCGAGGTAGGACGCGTTGTTGTTGTTCATCGTGTCGGTGGTCTGGTACATCGAGAGCAGCCCGTCGTGGATGCCGATCCCCGGGTAGGCGGAGCGGATCGCGTTGGTGTCGTCGGCGTACAGGTTGGGGTAGCGCATCGGCTTCGGCGAGTAGTTCATCACCGAGTCCCACCAGACGTCCTGCACCTCCCAGGGGTGCGCCAGGCCCCACGAGTGGCCCAGCTCGTGCAGCACCGACTGGTCGTAGCCCCAGGCGCCGTCGCTGTGGGTCCCCGCCTCGTTGTCGAGCGTCCAGGCGAAGGCCGGGTTCATCGAGATGTCGGCCTCGACGATCGGGCCGCTGCCGAACCAGCGGGTCCAGCAGATCGCCAGCTCGTTCGCGCCCCAGCCCTGGCCGAACTGGTTCATCATGTCCTGATTCGAGGGCCAGCCGGTCATGTCGTAGCGGTTGTTGCCCCAGGCCCAGTTGCCCGTCGGCGCGCCGGAGACCCGGTGGATGTCGCCGTAGCTGTTCCAGCGCGACATCATCATCTGATCGTGCGGCGACCAGGGCGCGAAGCTGGGATGCAGCTCGTTCCACACGATGTAGCGGGCGGGGGCGCGCGCATAGCTGTAGTCGGTCGAGTCGGGGCGCGGAGGCACCAGCCGGCCGGCCTCCTCGCCGTACACGCGGAGCTGCGGGTGCGCGGGGGGCTCCGGCCCCGCGGTGGGCGTCGCGACGGCCGGCATGGCGCCGCGGTCGATCGGGACCACGGGCGCCAGGACGTCCATCGGCGTCACCGGCTCGAAGACCTTGGACGGCAGCGGCGGGTCGTGCGTGACGGGCGCGCGCGCCGGTGGCGCGGGGGCTGCCTCGGTGACCGCGACGAAACGCCGCAGCCGCTCGACGAACTCGCGGAAGGCGATGCGCTGGCCGCCCGTCAGCTCGACGAAGGCCCCGCCCGCGGTGGCGATCGTCGGCTCTCCGCCGGTCTCGGACTCGGCCGGGACCTCGAGGAAGACCCCGGATTGAGCGCCCGTGAAGGCGCTGAAGGAGGGGACGGCGGGATCGTTGACGAACAGGACGTAGCGCCGTCCGACCTCGAGCCCGACCGTCATGCACGAGCGCTGGGATTCGCCGTCCAGCGTCCCGCCGACCTCGGTCACCTCGAGTTCCTGCGGCGGCGCGCCCCGCAGCGGATCCTCGACGACCAGCGTGTAGCGCGTGAGGACCAGGTTGTGCCGCTCGTTCCAGGCCGGTGTCGCGCGCTCGACGCGGGCGACGACGATGAAGCGCGAGGCCCGGACCATCTCCTGTCCCGTCATCGGAACGGTGTGGGCCAGCGCCGGCAGGCCGGCGACGGCCAGCGCGATCGTGACGACCGCCCGGGCCGGCCACGCGCCCCGCAGCCGGCCGGTGGGGCGTGCGCCGCACCGCTGCTTCGTTCGGAAATCCGCACTCGACTCGCGTCCCATGGATCCCCCTCGCGGCGCGCCGGCCCGCCCTGGCGGGGGCGCGCGGATCACCAGGCGGTGACCGTACGGGAGATCTGATCTATCCAGAAGTACCAGATCATGAGATTCTGCTAGACCAGCAGAGGGGCCGCGCGACGCGGCATCCCAGCGGGAGGTGCGATGAGGGGGCTCCAGCTCGCCGTTCCTGCCGGCCGCCAGCCGCACTACCTGAGGATCGCCCGGGCGCTGCGCGACGCGCTCGCCGCGGGGCGGGCCCTTCCCGGCGAGGCGCTGCCGTCGCTGCGCGAGCTGGCCGCGGACCTGGGCGTGCACCGCAACACCGTGATCGCGGCGCTGGAGGAGTTGAAGGCCGAGGGCTGGATCGTCGGGGAGGAGCGCCGCGCGCTGCGGGTCGCGGCGACGCTCCCGGCCGACTACTTCCGGGCCGGGCCGGAGTCGCCGTGGGCGCTGCCGCTGGACGCGCGCCCGCACCGCTGGGCGTGGGCCCGGCGGGTCCGGCTCCAGCCCTTCGCCCCCTCGGCCGGGGTCCGCTACAACTTCGAGTCGGGCATCCCCGACTACTCGCTCTTTCCGCTGCGCGAGTTCCGCTCCCACGTCGCCGACGCGCTGCGCCGCGCGCGCCCGTCGCTGCTGGACTACGGCGACCCGCGCGGGCTGCCGTCGCTGCTGGGGGCGCTCGAGGACTACCTGCGCCGCGTGCGCGGCGTGACCGGCCGCCGGGTCGTGGTCACCAACGGCTCGCAGGAGGGGATCTTCCTGGCCGCGCAACTGCTGATCCGCCCCGGCGACGTGGTGGCGCTGGAGGAACTGACCTATCCCCCGGCGTGGGAGACCTGCCGCGCCGCGGGGGCGCGGGTCGTCGGGGTCGGAATGGACCGCGACGGGATCGACGCGGACGCGCTCGACCGCCTGGCCCGCCGACTGCGGATCCGGATGCTCTTCCTGACGCCGCTGCACCAGTTCCCGACGACCTCGACCCTCTCGGTCGCGCGCCGGCTCGCGGTCTACCAGGTCGCCTCGCGCCACGGGATCGTGATCTTCGAGGACGACTACGACCACGAGTACCACTACCGCACCGAGCCGCTGCCGCCGCTCGTCACCTACGATCCCGACGAGCGCGTGGTCTACGCCTCGACGCTCTCCAAGGTGCTCTTTCCCGCGGCGCGGATCGGCTTCCTCGTCGTCCCCCCCGCGCTGGAGCGCGAGCTGGTCCAGTTCCGCCGGATCGTGAGCCATCAGAACGACCCGATCGTGCAGGACGCGATCGCGCGCTGGTTCGCGTCGGGCGGCCTGGAGCGGCACCTGCGCCGGATGCGTCGCCACTACGAGGCGCGCCGCGACGCGATGGTCGCGGCCCTCGAGCGCGCGCGGGAGACGGTGGACCTGGAGTGGGACACTCCGGACGGAGGGATGGCGCTCTGGCTCGACACGCGGCGCGACGCGCGGCGGATCGCGCGCGCGGCGCGCGCGGCCGGGATCTTCGCGGTGCACGAGGGAGCGTACCGGTTCGAGCCGGGCCCGGTGAGGCACCTGCGCCTGGGCTTCTACAGCCTCGGCCCGGAGCGGCTGGCGCGCGGGATCGACGCGCTGGCGGAGGTGCTGCGCCAGGACCTGCGGGGCGGGCGGCGTCCGGCCTGAACGCGGCGGGCCGGCGCCCTCCGCGCCCCCACGGTTCGCTCTTGACAGCCCACCCGGATCCGGTACAGTCCAGCCCATGCGGATCGCGCGCCACCACCATCACCATCACACCGGCCGAGCCGGCTGAGAGGTGGTGTAGCCGAACCGCCACGACGCCGGCCCCAGGGCCGGCGTTTTCGTTTTGAACGCGCCGGCCAGGGCCCCGAGGACGCACGATGAGCCCTCTCGACGAGCCGACGCCCCTGCGCCTCGCCCTTCCCAAGGGCCGGATGCAGGACGAGGTCTTCCGCCTGCTGGCCGACGCCGGGATCCGGCTGCGGGCCGACGTCCGCGGCTACCGGCCGCAGGTCTCGGTCCCCGGGATCGAGGCCAAGCTGCTCAAGCCGCAGAACATCATCGAGATGCTCCACGCGGGGACGCGCGACCTGGGGTTCGCCGGCGCGGACTGGGTGGCCGAGCTGGACGGCGAGCTGACCGAGCTGCTCGACACCGGGTTCGACCCGGTGCGGCTGGTCGCCGCGGCGCCCGAGGACCTGCTGGTGGACGGCGCGCTGCCGCGCCGGCCGCTGCGGGTCGCGTCGGAGTACCGCCGGCTGACGCTGGCCTGGATCGAGCGGCGCGGGCTCGACGCGCAGTTCGTCCGCTCCTACGGCGCGACCGAGGTCTTCCCCCCCGAGGACGCCGACCTGATCGTCGACAACACCGCGACCGGCTCGACCCTCGACGCCAATCGCCTGACGGTCGTCGACGAGCTGCTGCGCTCCTCGACCCGCCTCTTCGCGCACCCGCGGACGCTCGAGGACCGCGGCAAGCGCGCGAAGATCGAGGCGATCGTGATGCTGCTGGCGGCGGTGCTCGAGGCGCGGCGCCGCGTGATGCTGGAGGTCAACGTCACGGCCGAGAGCCTGGAGCGGCTGGCGGCGATGCTCCCCTGCATGCGCGAGCCGACGATCGCGCCGCTGCACGGCGGGGCGGGGTTCGCGGTCAAGGTCGCGGTGCCGCGGGACGAGCTGCCGCGGCTGATCCCGGAGATCAAGGCCCACGGCGGGACCGACATCGTGGTCACCGCGCTGTCGCAGATCGTGCCGTAGGAGGCCGGCGTGAGCGAGCCCCGTCCCACCTCGCGCTTCGCCGGGCAGACCGGCTACCGCGTCCCGCGCCACCCGGCGCCGGTCGACCTGCACCTGGACGGCAACGAGGGCGCGGTCCCGCCGACCGACCTGCTCGACGCGCTGGCCGCGCGCGGGCCCGACGCCTTCCGCCGCTACCCGGACGCCGCGCCGCTGGCGGCGCGGGTCGCGGCGCGGCTGGGGCTGGAGGCGGAGCAGGTGATGGTCACCGCCGGCGCCGACGAGGCGATCGAGCGGCTCTGCCGCGCGGTGCTCGCGCCGGGGCGCGCGCTGGTGCTGCCGGTCCCGTCGTTCGAGATGATCGAGCGCTACGCGCGGATCGCGGGGGGCGAGGTCGTCGCGGTGCCGTGGCCGGGCGGGGCCTTCCCGCGCGGCGCCGTGCAGGCTGCGATCGCGCCGGAGACCGCGCTGATCGCGGTCGTCAGTCCCAACAACCCGACCGGCGCGGTCGCCTCGGCCGACGACCTGCGCGCGCTCTCCGCCGCCGCGCCGCAGGCGGTGCTGCTGGTCGACCTGGCCTACGGCGAGTTCGCCGACGAGGACCTGGCGCCGGCGGCGCTGGCGCTTCCCAACGCGGTCGTGACGCGCACCTTTTCCAAGGCCTGGGGGCTGGCCGGGCTGCGCGTCGGCTACGCCGCCGGCCCGGCCGAGATCGTCGGGTGGATGCGCGCGGCGGGCGGGCCGTACGCGGTCGCCTCGGCCTCGCTGGCGCTGGCCGAGGCCTGGCTGGAGCGGGCCGACGGCGAGGTCGCGCGCTTCGTGGCGCGCGTGCGCGGCGAGCGCGAGCAGCTGGCGGCGCGGCTGGCGAGGCTGGGCGCGCGGCCCGAGCGGTCGCAGGCCAACTTCGCCTTCGCGCGCTTCCGCGACGCGCGCTTCGTGCGCGACGCGCTGGCGGGGCTCGGGATCGCGGTCCGCCACTTTGCCGGGCGGCCGGGGCTGGAGGACGCGCTGCGCATCACCTGCCCGGGGGACGACGCGGCGCTGGAGCGGCTGGAGCGCGCGCTCGACGCGGCGCTCGCGCCCCAGGCGCTGCTGTTCGACCTGGACGGCGTGCTGGCCGACGTCTCGCGCTCGTTCCGCGAGGCGATCGTGCGGACCGCCGCCGGCTACGGCGTGACGATCACGCGCGACGAGGTCTCGCGCGCCAAGGCCGCGGGCGGCTCCAACAACGACTGGGTCCTGACCCGCGATCTGCTCGCCGCGCGCGGCGTGGAGCGGCCGCTCGACGAGGTCACGGCGGCCTTCGAGGCGATCTACCACGGAACCGCCGGCGCTCCCGGCGTGCGCGCGGCCGAGCGGCTGGTCGTGCCCCGCGCGCAGCTCGAGCGGCTGGCGGCGCGGCTGCCGCTGGGGCTGGTCACCGGCCGCCCGCGTCCCGACGCGCTGCGCTTCCTCGAGGAGCAGGGGATCGCCGACCTGTTCGGAACCGTCGTCACGATGGACGACGCGCCGGAGAAGCCCGACCCGGCGCCGGTCCGGCTGGCGCTCGAGCGGCTGGGCGCGGCGCGGGGCTGGATGCTGGGTGCCACGGTCCACGACGTCCGCGCGGCGCGCGGCGCGGGGGTCGTGCCGCTGGGTATCGTCGCCCCACAGGACGTGATCCGCTTCACGCCCAGCAGCAC
>CAYZDB010000113.1:8184-8866 GCA_964476985.1 uncultured Acidobacteriota bacterium
CCCCGGGGAAGCTGCCGAGCGCGTCACCGCCGCGCTCTTCGCCGCCGGCGCGGCGCGCGTCCTGGCGTCCGCCGCGGAACTGGAGGACCTGCTCCCATGAAGCCCCTCTCACCTCGTCGCGCGACGCTGGCGCGGGCCACCCGCGAGACCCAGATCCGCCTGACGCTCGACCTGGACGGCTCCGGCCGGACCGAGATCGCGACCGGCGTCGGCTTCCTCGACCACCTGCTGACGGCGCTGGCCTTCCACGCCCGCTTCGACCTGGCGCTCTCCTGCCGGGGCGACCTGCAGGTGGACGACCACCACACCGCCGAGGACTGCGCGCTGGCGCTGGGGGCCGCGCTGGACGAGGCGCTGGGCGAGCGCGCCGGGATCGCGCGCTTCGGCCACGCCTTCGCGCCGCTCGACGAGGCGCTGGCGCGCAGCGTGGTCGACCTGTCGGGGCGGCCGTTCGCGGCGGTCGAGCTGGGGCTGCGGCGCGAGCAGCTCGGCGCGCTGTCGGCCGAGAACGCGGCCCACGTGCTGCAGTCGCTGGCGCTGGCCGCGCGCGCGACGCTGCACGTCGACGTGCTGCGCGGGGTCAACGACCACCACCGCGCCGAGGCGGCGTTCAAGGCGACGGCCCTGGCGCTGCGGCAGGCGGTGGCGCGCGACGGCGTCGCAGCCGCCCCGGCCGCCCGCG
>CAYZDB010000114.1:0-7544 GCA_964476985.1 uncultured Acidobacteriota bacterium
GAAGCCGGACGACGTAATCCTGGCCATCGACGGCGTCGCGGTCCTCTCGGCGCCCGACCCCGGCGCGCTGCTGCGCGCCAAGGCCGGCCGGCAGGTGCTGCTCTCCGTGAAGCCGGCGGCCGGCGGTGCGCCGCGCGAGGCGATCGTCCGGCCGCTCACGCCCGACGAGGACGCCGACCGCCGCTACCACGAGTGGGAGTACACGCGGCGCCTCCGGACCGACGAGGCCAGCGGCGGCTCGATCGGCTACGTCCACCTGCGCGCGATGGGCGGCGACGACTACTCGTCCTGGGCCCGCGACTACTACCCGGTCTTCACGCGCCAGGGGCTGATCGTCGACGTCCGGCACAACCGCGGCGGCAACATCGACAGCTGGATCCTCTCGCGCCTGCTGCGCCGGGCCTGGTTCTACTGGAACCAGCGCGTCGGGCGCGCGCCGTCGTGGAACATGCAGTACGCCTTCCGCGGCCACGTCGTGGTGCTGGTCGACCAGTTCACGGCCTCGGACGGCGAGGCCTTCGCCGAGGGGTTCCGGCGGCTCGGGCTGGGCCCGGTCGTCGGGATGCGGACCTGGGGCGGCGAGATCTGGCTCTCGTCGAGCAACGTGCTGGTCGACCGCGGGATCGCGACCGCGGCCGAGTTCGGCGTCTTCGGACCGGAGGGGACCTGGCTGATCGAGGGGCACGGGGTCGAGCCCGACGTCGTCGTCGACAACCTGCCGCGCGCCGCCTTCGACGGCCAGGACGCGCAGCTCGAGGCGGCGATCCGGCTGCTGCAGGAGAAGATCGCGGCGGACCCGCGGCCGCTCCCGCCGGTGCCGCCGCTGCCGCGCAAGGGGCCGCCCGCGCGCTGAGCGGCCGGCTACGCCTGGTCTTCCGCTTCGGCCCCGGCCCCGGCCGGCCCGCGGGCCGGCGCGCCGAAACGCGTCCAGACCCAGTACGCCGGGACGCCGCTCAGCACGATCACCAGCCCGGGCCAGGTCGTCTCGCTGCGGTAGGCGACCAGCACCACCATGATCACCAGCGCCGCGGCGATGTAGAGCAGCGGCACCACCGGGTAGCCCCAGGCGCGGTACGGCCGCTCGGCGTCGGGCCGGGTGCGGCGCAGGACGAAGATCGCGGCGATCGTCAGGACGTAGAAGATCAGGACCGCGAAGACGACGTAGTCGAGCAGGTTGCCGTAGAGGTTGCCGTAGCGCTCTTCGCCCCCCGGGCCCGCCCCCAGCCGCGTGCGCGGCAGGATCAGCAGCGAGGCCCAGATCCCCTGCGCCACCAGCCCGGCGGCCGGCACGCGCTGCTCGTTCAGCCGGCCGACGCCGCGGAAGAACAGCCCGTCGCGCGCCATCACGTAGTACACGCGGGCCCCGGCCAGGATCAGCCCGTTGTTGCAGCCGAAGGTCGAGATCGCGATCGCGACCGCCATGATCGTCGCGCCGGCCGGGCCGAAGATCACGCCCAGCATCGCGGTCCCGACCCGGTCGTCCGGCGCGTGCTGGATCCCGGAGAGCGGCAGCACCAGCAGGTAGGCGACGTTGGCCAGCAGGTAGAGCCCGATCACCAGCGCGGTCCCCGCGGCCAGCGCCCGCGGGACGGTGCGGCGCGGGTCCTTCACCTCGCCGGCCGCGAAGGTGATGTTGTTCCAGGCGTCGGACGAGAAGAGCGAGCCGACCTGCGCCACGCAGAACGCGACCAGCAGGCCCAGCAGGCCGTCGCCGGCCGAGAGCGGCGGCAGGAACGCGAAGCGCGAGCGGACCGTCGTCTCCGCCCCCGCCGTGTCCCAGAAGCCGGCGAAGTTGGCGGCGATCGCCTCGGCGTTCCGGCCGACCAGCAGGCCCAGCACGATCACCGCGACCAGCGCCAGCGTCTTGGCCGAGGTCACGGTGTTCTGCAGCATCTTGCCGAGGTGGATCCCGCGGGTGTTGATCGCCGTCAGCAACGCGATCGAGAGGATCCCGACCAGCTGCTGCGTCGACAGGCTGACGGCGTAGCGCTCGGAGAGGTGGATCGGTGCGACGATCCAGGCCACCGGGTCGATCGCCGGAAAGAGCACCCCCAGGAAGCGCGCGAAGGCGACCCCGACCGCGGCGATCGTCCCGGTCTGGATCACCAGGAAGAGCGTCCAGCCGTAGAGGAAGCCCCACAGCGGCGAATAGGCCTCGCGCAGGAAGACGTACTGGCCGCCGGCCTGCGGCATCATCGACGCCAGCTCGCCGTAGGACAGCGCGGCGGCGACGGTCAGCAGCCCGGTCACGGCCCAGGCGGCGAGCAGCCAGCCCCCCGAGCCGAGCAGCCGCGCCATGTCGGCCGAGACGATGAAGATCCCCGAGCCGATCATCGACCCGGCGACGATCATCGTGGAATCGAGCAGGCCCAGTTCGCGCCGGAAACCGCGCTCGCCCCCCGCGCCGTCGCGCTCCGCGCCCACCCCGGTCCCTCCGCCCGCGGCGGCCCCGGTCTCACTCGTACCGGAGCGCCTCGATCGGGTCGAGCTTACTCGCCTTCCAAGCCGGATAGAAGCCGAAGACGATCCCGATCAGCGCGGCCGTGCCGAAGGCCATGGCGATCGACGCGGGAGTGACCACGACCGGCCAGCCGGCGTTCTCGGCGATGATCCGGCCGGCCAGGATGCCGAAACCGATCCCGATCGCCCCGCCGACCAGGGACAGCACGACCGCCTCGATCAGGAACTGCGACAGCACGTCCCGGCCCTTGGCCCCGACCGCCATCCGCACCCCGATCTCGCGCGTCCTCTCGGTCACCGAGACGAGCATGATGTTCATCACCCCGATTCCGCCCACGATCAGCGAGATCACCGCGGCCCAGCCGAGCAGCATCGAGATCGTCCCCGCGTTCTGGTTGGCGAACGCGGCGATCTCCTCCTGGGAACGCATCATGAAGTCGTTGTCCTGGCCGGGCTGCAGGCGGCGGCGCTGGCGCAGCAGGGACTCCATCTCGGACATCGCCTGCGGGACCAGCGCCGGGTCCGCGGCCGCGACGAGGATCGCGCCCAGCCGGTTCCGGCCCTCCAGCCGCTTGAGCACCGTGGTGTAGGGGGCGACGATCGTGTCGTCCTGGTCCTGTCCCACCTGGGAGCCGCCCTTGGCCTCGAGCACGCCGACCACGCGGAATGGCACGTTCTTGATCCGGACCGTCTGGCCCACGGCGCCGCCCTGCGGGAAGAGCGCGTCGGCGACCGTCTTGCCCAGCACGGCGACCTTCGCGGCGCCCTTGACGTCGCCCTCGGTGAAGAAGCTGCCCTCCGAGACGTTCCAGGCCCGGATGAACGGCCACTCCACGCCAGCCCCCTGGATCTGCGTCCCCCAGTTCTGCTCGCCGGCCACGACCTGGGCCGCGATCCGCGAGCTGGGCGAGACGTAGGCCACGGAGGGACACTCGGCCTTGATGGCCACGGCATCCTCCTCGGTCAGGGTCGACTGCCCGGTGTGGATGCGGGCGCCCGACTGGGTCACGGCGCCTGGAAAGACCATGATGAAGTTCGAGCCCATCGCGGCGATCGAGGACTCGATCGACTTCGCCGCACCGGCCCCGATCGCCACCATCGTGATCACGCATCCCACCCCGAACACGATCCCCAGCACCGTGAGGGTGGAACGCATCTTGTGGCGCAGGATCGCCCGCAGCCCGATCCACACGATCGATCCGACGCGCTGCAGCCCGGTCACAGGCGCGCCTCCTGGACCCGGCGGCGGCGCTCGACAGGGCCGTCCTGCACGATCTTCCCGTCGCGGAAGGTCACGGTCCGCCGGGCGTGCTCCGCGATGTCGTGCTCGTGGGTGATGATGATCACCGTCTTCCCCTCGTCGTTGAGCCGCTCGAAGATCTCCATCACGTCCTGCGAGGTGCGCGTGTCGAGGTTACCGGTCGGCTCGTCGGCCAGGATCACGGGCGGATCGGTGATCAGCGCGCGCGCGATCGCGACGCGCTGCTGCTGCCCGCCCGAGAGCTGGGCCGGCGTGTGCTTCTCGCGCCCGTCGAGGCCCACCCGGTGGATGATCTCGCGGGCCCGCTCGCGGCGCTCGCGCACCGACATCGGCGCCTGGCCGTAGATCAGGGGCAGCTCGACGTTTTCCAGCGCGCTCGTGCGCGAGAGCAGGTTGAAGTTCTGGTAGACGAAGCCCAGGCGCGAGTTGCGGATCTCGGCGCGCTGGTTGGCGCTCAACCGCGAGACGTCGACCCCGTCGAGCCGATAGGTCCCCTCGGTCGGCCGGTCGAGGCAGCCGAGGATGTTCATCAGCGTCGACTTGCCGGAACCGGACGGTCCCATGACCGCGACGAACTCGCCCGCGCCGATCGCCAGGTCGATCCCGTCGAGCGCGCGGACCTCGTTCTCGCCCGCGGCGTAGACCTTGACGATCTTCTGCATGTCGACCAGTGGCATGACGGCGGCTCGCTCCGGCCCGCGGCGCGGGGCTACATCCGGCCCATGCCGGGCGGGCGGCCGGTCGCCTCGACCTTGGTGGTCGGAACGCCGACCACGACCACGTCCCCTTCCTTCAGGTCGCCGCCGGTGACGACCGTGAAGCGGCCGTCGGTGATTCCGGTCGTGAGCGTCGCCGGCTTGAGCGTGCCGCCGGCCTCGAGCAGGTAGACCGTCAGCTCGCGCCGGCCGCCGCCGGACCTGCCGCCGCCCCGGGGCGGTCCGCCGGAACCGGCGCCGGGCGGGGGACCGCCCGGCCCCGAGTGCGGGCCGGAGGGGGCGCCGCCGGGAGGGCCCTGCCCCGCGCCGGGAGGGCTCTGCGCGGCGGCGGGAGGGCCCTGCGCGGCGGCGGGAGGCCCCTGCGCCGCGCTGGCGGCCCCGCCCGCGGCGGGCGGTGCGCCGCCCGCCGAGCCGTCCCCCTCCGCCGCACCGGCGATCCTGGCGGTCTCCGGCGGCCGGAAGCGGAGCGCGGCGTTGGGGATCCGCAGCGCGTCCTTGACCGTCTCGATGTCGGTCGTCACGTCCGCCGTCATCTTCGGGCGCAGCTTCTCGCCGGGATTAGCGACCTCGATGATCACCGGGTAGGTGATCACGTTCTGCTGCACGGTCGCGTTGAGCCGGATCTGCGTGATCGCGCCCAGGAACTCCTGCTCGGGGTAGGCGTCGACGGTGAAGTGGACCGGCAGGCCGATCCGGATCTTCCCGATGTCGGACTGGTCGACGTCGGCCTGCACCTGCATCCGCGTCAGGTCCTGCGCAATCGTGAAGAGCGTCGGGGCCTGGAACGACGCGGCCACGGTCTGGCCGACGTCGTACTGCCGGTCGACGACGACGCCGTCGATCGGCGAGACGATCTTCGCGTAGCGCTGGTTCGTCTCGGCCTGGTTCAGCGCGGCCTGGAGCTGGCGCACGACGGCCTCGTCCGCCTCGTAGGCCGCCTTGGCCGCGTCGTACTCCGTCGCCGCCGCCAGGCCTTCCTGGGACAGCCGCTTCTGGCGCTCGTAGGTGACCTTGCTGTTGCGCGCGTTGACCTCGGCGCGGGCCAGGTCGGCGCGGCGCTGCTCGACCTGCGCGATGAACGGCGTCGGGTCGAGTTCGGCCAGCAGCTGCCCCTTCTGGACGCGGCTGTTGAAGTCGGCGTAGAGCCTGGCGATGATCCCGGAGACCTGGCTGCCGACCTGCACGGTGGTCACCGCCGAGAGCGTGCCGGTGGCGGTGACGGTGGAGGTCACGGTCCCGCGGCTGAGCGCCTCGGTGCGGTACTCCGGGGGCGCTTCTTCCTTATCACGCAGCAGGAAGAACCACGCGGCGCCGCCGAGCAGCGCGAGGACGACGAGCCAGGTCAGGGCGGAGCGAAGCGGGCGGGCAGGCATGGGCCATCCGTGGGAAGGGGCGCGGGGCGCGGGCCGGGTGCAGCGCGAGAGGGTAGTCCGCGCCGCCCCGCCCCACAACCCCGGGGTTCGCTATCCTAGGGCGCGATGCGTCGCGGCTTCCGGATCGCGCTCCCCAACGGCCTGGTCGGCGATCCGCTGGTCGTCGTGCGCGTTCCCTGGCTGCCACGCGTGCTTCTGTTGGACGCGGGAGACGCCGCCGGGTTGACGCCGCGCACCCTGCTCGACGCCGCCGACGTGCTGATCTCGCACGCCCACGTCGATCACGTCTTCGGGCTGGCGCGGCTGCTGCGCGTCCGGCTGGGGCGGCCCGAGCGCCCGCTGCGGCTGCTGGGGCCACCGGGCCTGGCGGCGCGCGTGCGCAGCCACCTCGGCGGCTACGCCTGGAACCTGGTCGAGGCCTTCCCGCTCGACTTGACGGTGGTCGAGATTCACGCCGACCGGACCGAGACCTGGCGCTTCCCGTCGTCGGCGGGGTTCGAGCCCTACGCCGTCGGCCGCGGACCCGCGCCGGAGGAGGCGCCGGTGCTGGCCGACGAGTTGCTCGAAGTGCGGGCCGCGCTGCTCGACCACGGCGGCATTCCGTCGATCGCCTACCGGGTCGAGGAGCGGCGCGGGCTCCAGGTGGACCCCGCCGAGGTCGAGCGGATGGGCCTCGTGCCCGGGCCGTGGCTGGGCGAGCTCAAGGCCGCGGTGCGGCGCGGCGCGCCCGAGGACGAGCCGCTCGCGCTGCCGGACGGCGGCGCGGCCGCGGTGGCGGCGCTGCGCGACCGGCTGCTGCGCGTCACCGAGGGCGACACGCTCGCCTACGCCTGCGACGCGACCCCCTCCGATCCGAACGTCGCCGCGATCGTCGCGCTGGCACGCGGCGCGCGGCGGCTGGTGATCGAAGCGCACTACCTGGACGCCGACCTCGAGCTGGCGCGCCGCAACGCCCACCTGACCGCGGCGATCGCGGGCCGGATCGCGCGCGAGGCGGGCGTGGACGCCGTCGTGCCGCTGCACGTCTCCCCGCGCTACGAGGAGCGGGTCGACGCGGTGCTCGCCGAGCTGGCGGCGGCCGCGGCGCCGGTCGCGGTGGAGACGCCCTGAGGGGGGCCGGGCCGCGAACCGGCGCCCCGTCGGCGGTTCGGCCGATCGCCCGGCACCCCGGAAGTCCCTCCCGGCCGGCCCTGGCGGCGGCCCCGGCCGCCGGACGGGACGAAACGGTCGCGGCTCCCTAGATTTCCCCGGGGGGACGGAGGGCGGCCATGAACCTGACGCTCACGCCGGCCCGGCTCGGCATGGTGGTGCTGCGCTTCCTCGACGGCCGGATGATCAAGGGCACGACGCAGGACTTCTTCCCGGACCGGACCGAGATCCACGTGCACGAAGACGGCGACGAGAGCCGGCCCGCGGTGAAGGTCGCGCTCGCCGGGCTCAAGGCGGTCTTCTTCGTCCGCAGCTTCGAGGGCGACGCGGCCCACGAGCTGAACGACGAGCTGGCCACCGCGCGCGGGCAGGGGCGCAAGGTCCTGGTTCACTTCCGCGACGGCGAGGTCCTGCGCGGCTTCACCGTCGGCTACAACCCGGCCAAGCGCGGCTTCTTCGTCATCCCCTCGGACCCCGGCTGCAACAACATGCGGGTCTACGTCTTCAACGAGGCGGTCGAGCGGATCGAGTGGTGGCAGCCGTAGCGCGGTGCCGCGCGCGCGGGTCAGTCGCCCGCGGCGCGGA
>CAYZDB010000114.1:7554-8835 GCA_964476985.1 uncultured Acidobacteriota bacterium
AGCACGCGCAGCCGGTAGGTCCCGCTCCCCCACGCAGCCGGCGGCCGGATCGCCAGCTGAAACGCGGCGTTGACGCGGGAGACCGCCAGCCGCTCGCGCACCAGCGGCCGGCCCGCCGCGTCGTCCAGCTCGACGAAGACCACCTGGACCGCCGGCGCCAGTTCCGGCACGCGCACGAACAGCGGCTCCCGGCCGGCCAGCGCGACCGCGGGCGGCGGCGGCGCGGGCAGCCGGCGCCGGCCCGCCAGCACCAGGTGCGGGGTGCCGATCGGCTCGACGGCCGCGGCGGCGACCGGCGGCTGCCCTGTGGGGGCCGGCCCGGCCTCCCCCGGCGCCGCGGACCGCAGCAGCAGCGCGCCGAGCACGGCCGCCGCGGCCGTGGCCGCGACCGCCCAGCCGAGGAACGCGAGCTCCCGCCGCGCCGCGCGCCGGGTGCGGCGCCCCGCCGCCGCGCCTCCGGCCTCCGGCGAGCGCCCGTCGAGCCCCAGCGCGGCCAGGTCCTCGCAGCACTCGGCGCACTCGGCGAGGTGCTCGCGCACCGCGCGCGCCTCGCCCGGCCCCAGCGCCTGCGGAGCCTCCGCCCAGCGCACGAGCACCGGGGGCGGAACGTGCCCCGCGAGGTCCGCGGGCTCGCCTGCCCCCTCGGCGAACGGCGCGAAGGCGAGCCGGCAGTGCGCGTCGCGGTCGCCGAACTCGCGGAACAGGGCGTCCTCGGCCGGGCGCAGCAGCCCGGCCAGGAACGGCAGGATCCGCGCCCCGAACCAGGCGTGCGCCGCGATCTCGTCGGCGGGCACGCCGGACTCGGCCGCGCGCGCGGTCCACGAGGCGAGCGGCGCGAAGGCCGGCTCGTGGGCCAGCGCGCGTGCGAAACGCCGGGCCAGTTGCTGCGCTTCCGGTTGCGCCGCGTCGGCCGCGGGCGCGCCGGGCGGACGCGGGTGCCCCTCGATCGCCTGCCGCACCCGCTCGCGCAGCTCGGCCCCCCCCTCGGCCCGCACGGTGGCGGCCAGGACCAGGAAGCGGAACCGCTCGAGCGGGTCGCCGACGGGCTCGGAGCCGGTCGCGCCGCCCGGGGCGGCCCGTGCCGCGCCGGCCAGCAGGTGGAGCGCCGCCCAGCGGCGTCGGCCGCGCAGTTGCTCGAGCAGCGAACGCGCGGCGGCCCCCGCCATCGCCTCCTCGACCGCCGGGACCGGCTCGATCCGCAGCCGGCGCGCCAGCCGGACCAGCGCGTCGCCGGTCCGCTCGTCCAGTTCCGGCTCGGCGGCGGCCGGCCACTGGCGCTGG
>CAYZDB010000115.1:0-8802 GCA_964476985.1 uncultured Acidobacteriota bacterium
GAGCGGCCTCGACCTGGCCTTCGGCGCCACGCTCGACGCCTCGGCGCTGCCGATGAACCCTTCCGATGCCGCGGCCTTCGAGGAGAAGTCGAAGGAAGAGCAGGAAGCGGCGATGCTGAAGGTCATGGGCTCGGCCCAGGCCCAGGCGATCGGCTCGAACCTGTGGGCGATCGCCGCCGCGGTCGCGGCTGCGGCCGGCCTCGGCGCCGCGGTGCTCGGCGGGCGCACGGCTGGCGCCGTACCGGCGGCGATCGCGGGGCTGGGCGCGCTGCTGCTGCTGCTCGCGAAGTCGCGGGTCGAGGGCCAGGTCGCCGGCCCCACGATGGGAATGGGGCAGGTCTCGTGGAACGCCGGCTTCTGGCTCTGCCTCGCGGCCTTCGCGGCGACCGCCGCGTTCAACGCCTACCTCGGCGCGGCGCGGCCGGAGGCCGTGCGGGACGAACTGCCGCCGCGCGGCTCCGTCCCGCCGCGGCCGCACCGGGAGACCGGCTCCACGGTCGGCCGGGCCTACCCGGTCTTCGGCGAGGAGCCGGCACCCGCCGCGGCCCCGAGCCCGCGCGCGGAGCAGACCGGTCCGCTCCCGGGCCGTGAACGAGCCCCGATCCCGGTGACCGGGTACGAGCCGGCCGGCGTCGAGCGCGACTGACCGGCCGGCCGCGGCCCCGCCCGAGCGCGACGCGGCCGGCAGACCTCCATCCCGGCCCCGGGACGGCCCAGGGTGGCTGGCCGTTCCGCGCGCTTGCTATCCTCTGGCGCATGGTCCCGAACGCCTCGAACCCCTGCGGCCTGCTCGGCATCGAGTTCGTCGAGTTCGCCTCCCCCGCGCCCGAGCGGCTCGACGCGCTGTTCCGCGCCTTCGGCTTCTCGCGCGTCGGGCGCCACGCCTCGCGCGCGGTCGATCACTACCGCCAGCACGCGATCCACTTCCTGCTCGACCGCGACCCGGCCTCGTTCGCGCAGCGCTTCGGCGCGCTGCACGGCCCCTCGATCCCGGCGATGGGCTGGCGCGTCGAGAACGCCGCCGCCGCGCTGGCCGAGGCGGTCCGGCGCGGGGCTCGGCCGTACGAGGGGCCACCCGCCTACGGCGACGCACCCGCGGTCTACGGGATCGGCGACTCGCTGATCTACCTGGTCGAGGCCGGCGACCCGCCGGCCTGGCTGGCCGCGTTCCGGCCGCACGACGACCCCGCGCTCGTCGCCGACAGGGGATTCCTCGCGATCGACCACCTGACCAACAACGTCCGCCAGGGGACGATGCAGCAGTGGGCGTCGTTCTATCGCGACGTCTTCGGCTTCACCGAGGTCCGCTACTTCGACATCCGCGGGGTCAAGACCGGACTCACCTCCTACGCCCTGCGCTCGCCGGACGGCTCGTTCTGCATCCCGATCAACGAGGGGAGCGAGGAGCGCTCGCAGATCGAGGAGTACCTGCGCGAGTACAACGGCCCGGGGATCCAGCACCTGGCCTTCCTGACCCGCGACCTGCTCGACAGCCTGGACCGGCTGGAGGGCTCGGGGATCGAGACGCTCGACATCGACCCGTCGTACTACGACACGGTCTTCGACCGGGTCCCGCGCGTCACCGAGGACCGCGACCGGATCCGCCGCCACAAGGTGCTGGTCGACGGGGACGACGACGGCTACCTGCTCCAGATCTTCACGAAGAACCTGATCGGCCCGATCTTCATCGAGCTGATCCAGCGCAAGAACCACCTCTCCTTCGGCGAGGGGAACTTCGGCGCCCTGTTCCGCTCGATCGAGCGCGACCAGGAACGCCGCGGGGCGCTGTGACGGCCGCCCCGGCCTTCGTCGTCCCGGACGGCAGCCGGCGGACGCTGGCCTCGCTGGTCCACGAGCAGTTCGGGCTGTCGCACCGCGAAGCGAAGGAGCTGATCGAGTCGGGCGGCGTCACCCTCGACGGCCGCGTGGCTGCCGATCCGGTGCGCCGCCCGCCCGGTGGCGCGTTGATCGAAGCCCCGGCCGGGACCGCGGCGCGCGGACCCCGCCCGCGGCGGGAGCGGCCGATCGAGGGGCCGGGCTTCCGGGTGATCCACCTCGACGCCGACCTCGTGGTGGTCGAGAAGGCGCCCGGCGTGGTCACGATCCCGACCGGGAAGCCCGACGCGAACGACCCGCCGCTCGTCGCCCGCCTGCTCTCGGCGCTGCAGGTTGCGGGGCACCGCGTCCCCGAGCTGCACGTCGTGCACCGGATCGACCGCGACACCTCGGGGCTGGTCGTCTTCACCCGCTCGCGGGCCGCGGCCGAGGCGCTGCGCGCGCAGTTCCGGGCGCGCCAGCCGGAGCGCGAGTACGTCGCCTGGACCGAAGGGCTGCCGCGCCCGGCGAGCGGGCGGCTGCACCACCTGCTGCGCGAGGACCCGCGCTCGCTGCGGATGCTGGTCGCGGCCCCGCAGGCGCGCCGGCCGCGCGACGCGAAGGACGCCGAGCTGACCTACGAGACCGAGGTCTCGACCGGCCCCCCCGCCCCGCGGGCCCGGGTCCGGGTGCGCCTCGTCTCGGGCCGGCGCAACCAGATCCGCGCGCAGTTCGGGGCCTCGGGCTGGCCGATCCTCGGCGACCGGTTCTACGGCGCCACCGACGACGGCCCGGGCCGCGTCGCGCTGCACGCGATGCGGCTGGCCTTCCTCCACCCGAAGAGCCGCGAACTCATGACCTTCGAGAGCCCCTGGCCGGCCGACCTGGCGAAGCTCGACCGGCGGCTGTTCCGCTCTCCCGCCAGCCGCGCGAAACAAGCGCCGCCCCCCGCGAGGGGAGGCGGCGCTCCTGGTCCGCGTTCGCCGCGGTGAGCGACGACGGGAATTACGGGCAGACGGGCGGCTGCGGACGGTACTGGCCGTTGCTGTCCGTGCCGGGCTTCCCGATGCAGCCGGTGTACTGCGCGACGCTGTCGTACCAGTAGACCTGCCCGGCGGGCGGCCTGGTGGCGTCGGTGCCCACCGGTGTCGCCAGGTTCTTCTGCAGGCAGGTCCAGTTGTAGGACCACGGCTGCACGATCGTGCCGCGGTAGAAGTTGTAGCTGGTGGCGTTGGACACCGCCGACCATTGGAAGGTCGTCTGCGAGGTCCAGACCGAGCCCGTGCCGGTCGGCGCGGGGTCGGCCTTGGTCGGGTCGCTCGGGAAGCAGGTGTCGAGCGAGTCGGGGGCGCCGTCGCGGTCCTGGTCGGCCTGCGGCACGATCCACGCCTCGCCGGCGGAAGCCCGGTTGTCGCTCGGCCCGTCGCCCAGCTCGGCCGGGGCAACGACGTCGCGCGTCGCGCCGCCCGAGAGCCGCGCCACCGCCAGCCAGCCGGTCGAGCCGAGCTGGTCGCCGGCGTTGCGCCCGTGGATCAGCTGCGCCGCGGGCTGGCGGGCGAGATCGACCACCGCGGTCCCGGTCCGAACCCGCTCGCGCGGCAGGACGAGCACCGCGCCCGCATCCGCCCGGGTGCCGCCCGGGCCGTCGAGCAGCGGCAGGCCGAACAGCAGGTCGGCCGAGCCGTCGTTGTCGAAGTCGGTGAAGGCCACGCCCTTGCCCAGCTGGGCCCCGGCCACGTCGCCGTGCACCGCCAGCGCCGCCTCGTCGAGCAGGAGCTTCCCCTTGATCGTCGAGAAGTCGCGGCCGCGCACGACGAAGGCAGCCCCCGCGTCGGTCCGGGTCGAGCCCGGAGCACCGTCGCGGCCGGCTGCGCCGACCAGGATGTCGCGCGGGGTGTCGGCGTCCCAGCGCTCGATCGCCAGCGCTGCGCCGGCCCGGTCGTTGGCGACCTCGCCGAACAGCAGCCCGTGGTAGTCGGCGGCGAGGCTCACGTCGAATGCGCCGAGCAGCGAGGAGCCGCCCCGCAGGACGTAGATCTCGCCCGCGCTGGGAATCAGGTTGTTCGACCCGTCGGCGTCGGGCGCCCCGGCGACGATGTCCTCCGTGCCGTCGCCGGTGACGTCGCCGCCGGCCAGCGCGGCCGCGAAGCGGTCGTCGTTCCCGGCCCCCTGGACGTACAGGTCGACGTTCACCGTGGTCAGGTCGGTGACGCTGCCGAGGCCGGCCTGGTAGATCGCCCAGATCTCGCCGTTGCCGGTCCGGCCGGTGCTCGAGCTGTTGGGGGAGCCCATGACCAGGTCCTTCTTCCCGTCGCCGTTGAAGTCCACGGCGGCGAGCGCGAGGCCCAGCCGGTCGGTCGAGTCCTTGCCGCGGAAGATCCGGTTGGCGCTGGCGACCGACAGGTCGAGCGTCCCGGTCGCCGGGCCGTGCTTGACGTAGACGACTCCGGCGTTCGGCTTGTTGTTGGCCGAGCCGTCGTGGTCCGGGGCGGAGAAGATCATGTCGTCCGTCCCGTCGCCGCTGACGTCGCCGGCGGCCACGGTCCAGCCGAGGTGGTCGCCGGCCCGCTGGCCGTAGACCTCGTAGTCGGCCAGCGTGGTGGCGAGGTCTTCCGAGGCCGGGATCGGGCCGAGCCACATGTACACCGCGCCGGCCTCGTTGCGGCCGCCGGGAGACGCGAAGGGCGAACCGACCAGCAGGTCGGCCGTGCCGTCGCGGTTGAAGTCGCCGATTACGCCGCCGCCGCCGAGGCGCGCGCCGGCGGTCTTGCCGTAGACCGCGATCCCGCCCGCGGCCAGGTCACGGGCCAGCAGCTCGCAGGCGTTCCCCGTGCCGTCGCCGTCGGCGTCGGCCTGGGAGGCGTTGGAGACCGTCGGGCACTTGTCGCTCGCGTCGAGGAACCCGTCGCCGTCGTCGTCGGTCTCGCAGGCGTCCCCGGTCCCGTCCCCGTCGATGTCCGACTGGTCGGGATTGGGAAGGCTGGTGCAGTTGTCGTTGCACTCGTAGGTCCGGCCGCCGGTGCAGACGACCGGCTTGCCGGTGTCGGGAATGTTGTCCAGGTCGGTGTCGTTCTCGCAGATGTTCCCGATCCCGTTGTTGTTGTCGTCCTCCTGGCCGGGGTTCGGAGTCGTCGGGCAGTTGTCGCAGACGTCGCCCACGCCGTCCGCGTCGCCGTCGAGCTGGTCGAGATTCGAGACCCGCGGGCAGTTGTCCTGCAGGTTGCGCAGGCTGTCGCCGTCCGCGTCGGACGGGGCCACGATCCAGACCTCGCCCGCGCTCTCGCGGCTGTTCGAGGTGTCGTCGGGGTCGCCGTCCGCGAACTCGGAGGAGGCCAGCACTTCGCCGATCTGGTCGCGGTTCATGTCGCCGATCGTGACCCACGCGCCGAGCTGATCGACCGAGTTGGCGCCGCGGATCGACGCCGCCGTCTTGGCGGTGACGAGGTCGACCTCGGTGAGGGAGCTGATGTCCTTCCAGGACAGCAGCGTGACCTCGCCGGCCTGGGTCGGGGACTGGCCCAGCGGCCCTTCCGATCCGGTGGCGCCGAAGGCGAAGTCGGCCGAGCCGTCGCCATCGACCTCGCCGATCGCCACCGACTGGCCGAAGAAGTCGGCGGACGCCCGCCCCCAGATCACCTTGCTGGCGAGCGTGTCGGCCTGGCCCGTCGTCCAGCTCGTGCGGCCGAGCACGATGTAGCCCTCGCCGCCCGACAGGCGCAGGTTGCTCTTGCTGCCGGTGCCCGAGACGCCGATCACGATGTCGGCCGCGCCCGCGTTGTTGGCGCTCCCGACGGCCATCGCGGTCGGCATCAGGTCGGAGTTGTCGACGCCGTAGATGTACGGGTCGGGGGTCGTCGCCAGGTCGCGCTTGCCGAACTGGTTGATCGACGAGCCGCCGAAGACGAGGTGGATCTGGCCCGCGTCGCGCTTGCCGTTGGAGGGCCCGTCGCCGCCCGGCGCCCCGACCAGCAGGTCGGCCGTGGCGTCGCCGTTGACGTCCCCTGCGGCCAGCACGCGGCCGGCCCGGTCGGCCTCGTCGGCGCCCTTGACCAGGTAGTCGGGGTTGCTCGCCGGAGGTCCGCCGCTCGTGTTGGGGCCGAAGTTGACCGTCCCGGTGATCCCCGTGCCGCCGAACATCACGAACACGCCGCCGAACGGCACGTTCCGGGGCGGGTCGCCGACCGGCTCGAAGTAGTTCGGCGCGCCCATGCAGATGTCGAGGCGGCCGTCCGCGTTGAGGTCCGCCAGCGTCAGCGCGCGGCCGAGCGAGTCGCCCGCCGTCCGGGCCAGGTAGGCGGCGGTCGCCGCGGGCACGGTGTTGTCGTCGCTGTCGTTGGGGTCGCTGTCCGGGTCGTTGAACAGGTCGATCGACGCCGGCCACGGGGTGCGGCCGCGCAGCACGTAGACCCGGCCGCAGTTCGTGCGCTCCTGGCCGAGCAGCCAGAAGCAGTTGCCGCTGGGGGCGCCGACCACCAGGTCCGCGGTCCCGTCGCCGGTCACGTCGCCGATCGCCAGCGCCGCGCCGAACTGGTCCTCGCGCCGCTCGCCGTAGATCACGACGTCGGGCGCCCGGAACTTGAGGTCGACCTCGCCGTTCTTGAACGGGCCGAACAGGATGTAGACCTCCCCCGCCCCGTCGCGCAGGTTGTCCTTGCTCTTGGCCGAGGGGGCGGCGATCGCCACGTCGTTGCGGCCGTCGCCGTTGAGGTCGCCGACCGCGGTGACCCGGCCGGCGTTGTCGTTGAGCTCGGCGCCGTAGACCACGAAGTCCGAGGTGTCGGTCGCCAGGTTGACGTCGGTGAAGTCGCAGGCGTTCCCGATCCCGTCGCTGTCGGCGTCGGCCTGATTGGCGTTGGCGGTGAACTGGCAGTTGTCGTCGCAGTTGGCCGTCGCCCCGCCGGTGCAGGGGTCGAAGGTCCCGTCGCCGTCGCTGTCGAGGACCCCGTCGTTGTCGTCGTCCGTGTCGCAGGCATTGCCCGAGCCGTCGCCGTCGGCGTTGAGCTGGTCGGGGTTCGCGATCGCGGAGCAGTTGTCGCAGGGATCGCCGATCTTGTCGCCGTCGGTGTCGGTCTGGGTCGCGTTCGCGACGGTCGGGCAGTTGTCGCAGAGGTTCCCCTTGCCGTCGCCGTCGCTGTCGGCCTGGTCGGGGTTGAAGATCAGGGGGCACTTGTCGGTCGTGTCGCTGACGCCGTCGCCGTCGTCGTCGCTGTCGCAGGCGTCGCCCTGGGTGTCGCCGTCCGAGTTCTTCTGGAAGCCGGTATCGAGCTCGGACTGGTTGGTCGTGCCGTCGGCGTTGGCGTCGCAGTAAAGGGCGTTGGCGTTGCAGTCGCCGTTGTTCTTGCCGGCGCAGTTGTCGCAGGCCGCGCCGACCTTGTCGGTGTCGGAGAAGAAGCCGGAGGTCTCGGACTGCGACGGGTTGCACTGGAACGGGCAGTTGTCGCAGGCGTCGCCCACGCCGTCGGGGCCGCGGGTCAGCGGCTCGTTGGCGTCGCGGGTCCCGTCGCGGTCGTCGTCGAGGAACAGCCAGTTCTCGCTGGCCTGCTGGACCAGGTCGCCGTTGGCGTCGATCCAGATGAAGGGGCACTCGTAGCTCGCGCCGGCCACCGTTTCCCCGTCGAGTTGGCCCACGTTCGAGACGCTGACGCAGTTGTCGCAGGCGTCGCCCAGCGAGTCGCCGTCGGTGTCGACCTGGGTGGGGTTGGCCGTGTTGGGGCAGTTGTCGCAGGCGCCCCCGCGTCCGTCCGCGTCGGGGTCGTCCTGGTCGGGGTTCGAAAGCCCGGGGCAGTTGTCGCAGGCGTTCCCGGCGCCGTCGCCGTCGCTGTCCAGCTGGTCGGCGTTGACGGTGTTGGGGCAGTTGTCGCAGATGTCGCCCTTGCCGTCGCCGTCGGCGTCGTCATTGGGCCCGGCCACGCCGGGGCACTTGTCGGTGGCGTCCAGGATCCCGTCGTTGTCGTCGTCGGGGTCGCAGGCGTCGCCCTGGGTGTCCTTGTCCGCGTTGGCCTGGTTGGCGTTGGCGTTGGACGGGCAGTTGTCGCACTTGTTGCCGACGCCGTCCAGGTCGGTGTCCTCCTGCGGGGTCGGATCGAACCGGTTGGCGACCACGCGGCAGTTGTCGTCGCAGGTCCCGGTCTGGTTCGAGGCGCAGGGCTCGTAGGTGCCGTCGAAGTCGAAATCGTCTGGGACGGTGTCGTTGTCGTCGTCGCTGTCGCAGGCGTCGCCCAGCGCGTCGAGGTCGGCGTTGGCCTGGTCGCGGTTGGAGTTGCTCTGGCAGTTGTCGCAGAAGTCGCCCAGCAGGTCGGCGTCGAGGTCGGTCTGAGCGACGTTGCTGATCGTCGGGCAGTTGTCGACGGTGTCGCGGATCGTGTCGACGTCGCGGTCGTTGTTGGTCGTGATGTAGAAGTACCCGGGCGATTCGCGGCCGGTCTGCGAGCCGGTGCCGTCCGGGTCGGGGAAGTCCGCGAACGGCGCGCCCGCCAGGATCTCCTGGCGCGTGCCGTCCTTGTCGATGTCGGCCAGGGCCAGGGAGAGGCCCAGCGAGTCGCTCTGGGCCCGGCCCCAGATCACGGGACCGCCCAGGTTCCTGAAATCGGTGTTCACCGCCGGCCGGGTGCCGTCGCCGTAGCGCACCCAGATCTCGCCCGCGCTCAACCGCGTCCCGTCCGGACCGTCGCCGAACGGCGCGCTCATCACCAGGTCGCGGCGCCCGTCGCCGTCGAGGTCGCCCAGCGCCACGCGCTGGCCGAGGCCGTCGTCGGCCTCCTTGCCGAGCACGAGGATTCCGGCCGCGCTGGGGAACAGCTTGAGATCGAGGCTGGTCCCGGCGCTGCGCGGGCCCCAGACCACCGCGACCTCGCCGCAGTCCAGCCGCGAGGTCCCGTCGGAGTCGAGCCCGTCGCCGTTCGGCACGCCGATCAGCAGGTCCTGCTGGTTGTCGCCGTCGACGTCGCCGAAGGCGATGTCGGCGCCCGCGCCGTCGCTCGGGTCGCC
>CAYZDB010000116.1:0-8782 GCA_964476985.1 uncultured Acidobacteriota bacterium
TGCGGGACGCAGATCATGGTGGTGCCGGTCGTCGCCTGCAGCGCCTGGATCTCCTGCGTGTTGTCGTTCAGCAGGTTGAAGATGTCGAGCTGGAACGTCGTGGTCGTCGAGCCGATCGGGAACTCCTTCTGGAAGTTCACGTTCAGGTCCCAGAACGGGGAGTTCCGGAAGCTGTTGCGCTGCCCGGTCGGGTAGACCGTGCGCGGCGTGCTGTAGTAGACGATGACCGGGTTCGGCCCGACCCCGCCGGTCAGGTCGGTCGGGAAGTCGAGCACCGTGCGCTGCTGGATCAGCGAGTAGGGCAGGCCGGTCTCGTACGAGATCGACGAGCCCAGGCGGAAGCCGCCCCAGTAGGGCACGAAGACGCGGCCGTTGAACTTCACGACGTGCCGCTGGTCGGTGGAGAGCGGGCCTTCCTCGTCGTCGAGCGTCGTCGGGTCGTCCCCCAGGCCCTGGGCGAAGTCCTCGGCCTGGCCGTAGGACTGGGACCAGGTGTAGGACATCCGCGCCTCCCAGTTCTGGAAGAAGCGCCGCTCGATCTCGAGGATGATCGCCTTGTACGTCGCGTAGTTGTTGTTGTCGATGTCGTAGACGTTCGCGAAGGCCGGGCTGTAGAGCTCGAGGTCGGCGACGCCGTCGAAGGTCGTGACGAGCCGCCCGTTCGATACCGCCAGGCCGCCGGTGCAGTCGGCGAACTTCCCGATCCGGCGGCAGTTGGCCGGGTCGACCCGCAGGCGCTGCAGCGTCTGCGGCGTCAGGTCCTTCCAGTACACCGGCCGGTGGTTCGAGTCGACGTCCTGGAACAGGTCGACGTACTTGCGGTCGACGTAGCGCAGCTTGGCCGTCGTCTCCGGGGCGATCTCGCGCTCGACCGCCAGCGTCCACTCGTCGTTCTTCTGCGAGCGGATGTTCCGCGACATCTGGGTGATGGCGAAACCGCTGCCGAGAGTCGCGCCGTAGGGCTCTCCGTTCTGGTCGAGGATGATCGGCCGCACGGTGCGGTCCGGGCCGTTCTCGGAGACGAAGGGCAGCAGGAAGGTGTCGCCGTAGAAGCGGCCCCAGCTGCCCGAGAACTTGGTCTTGCCGTCGTTGGCCGGGTCCCACGAGGCCGAGACGCGCGGCGAGATGTTGTTGTTCACGACCGACAGCGCCTCGGGCTGGCGGTACTGCCGCTCGTCCGCCGGCAGCCCGGAGAGCAGGCCGCAGATCTGGATGTTCGGGGAGCTCTCGCAGGAGGGGTAGAGGTCGGGGTTGTCGAGCGGCGAGAAGGTCAGCAGGTAGGCGTTGATCTGGGCGCAGTAGATCGCGTTGTCCCCGCCGCGGATGCAGTTCTGGATCGCATCCTGGTAGACCGCGCGCTGGCGCTCCGGATTAATGGGGACGTAGCCGGACGACTCGATCTCCTCGCGGCTGTAGCGCGCGCCGAGCGTCACCGACAGGTTCGGCAGCGGGTCGTAGGTGTCGGAGAGGTAGAACGCGTAGTAGTCGCCGTCGGCCGTGGCCGTGCTGTCGCGCGGGTAGAACTGCGTGTAATCGATGATGTAGGACGGGCGGGACAGGCCCGGGTCCTGGATGTCACCCGAGCTGGCGAGCCGGTTGATGCTGATCACGTCGTCCTGGATCTGGGTGCGGCCGAAGGTCGACATCTCGTAGGCGAAGCCGGCCTTGACCCGGTGCGACCCGCCCAGCCACTCCTGGACGAACTGCTCGGCGTCGAGCTTGTAGGTCCAGCGCTCGCGGTCGTCGGTGTAGTCGGCGAAGAACGGGCCGCTCCGGCGCTGGGTCCGCAGGTCGGTGCAGTACAGGTTCTCGAGGCTCGGGATCCCGCAGGTGTTGATCGCGTTCGGGTCGTACGGGTAGATGTCGAAGCCGACGTGCGAGTAACCGACCAGCGCCTCGAAGAAGAAGGTCGGCGAGTAGGGGGCGGTCCAGCGCAGGGTGTAGGTCGGGCCGCCGCCCTCGACGATCGAGCCGGTCTCGATCGGCGTGATGCTGTCGACGTTGGAGGGCTCGATCGTGAACGGGTCGGAGCGGTACTGCAGCTGCAGCCGGTTCTTGGGCGAGACCTGCCAGGTCAGCTGGTAGAGCGGAATCATCCGCGTCTGCTTCTGGACGAACGACTCGCCGCCGATCACCTGGATCGGGAAGGAGGCGTCGAGATACTCCTGGCTGAGCATGTACCAGAGGTGGTCCTTGACCAGCGGCCCCGAGAAGTAGACCGACGGCTGGAACAGCTGGTAGTCGAGCGGGTCCCCGCCGCCGGCGCCGTCGTTGTCGAAGATGCTGTTGCGGAAGAACAGGTTGAAATTGGCCTCGAACTGGTTGCCGCCGGTCTTGGTCGTGATCCGGCCGAAGCCGCCGACCGCGCCGCCGAACGAGGCGTCGGCGCCGGACTCGACGACCTGGATCTCCTCGATCGCGTCGGGGTTGATGTTGCCCTGGAACTGGCCGGTCAGCGGGTCGACGTTGCTGACGCCGTCGACGTCCATCTTGAAGTCGCGCTCGCGCGAGCCGTGGATGTTGGGGTTGCCGTCGCCGTCGGAGTCCTGCACGCCGGGGGCGAGGGTCAGCACCTGCTGGTACTCGCGGCCCGCCACGGGCAGGTCGGCGAAGGTCTCGGCGCTGATGCTGGTGGAGGACTCGGCGCCCTTGTCCAGCTCGACCGTCTTCTCCTTGCCGACGACGGTGACCTGCTCGGTGATCTCCGCCAGCAGCGTGATCACCAGCTCGACCGACTGCCCGTCGCCGACCTTGATGTCCTTGGTGACGGTGGAGTAGCCGGGGAAGCTGATCGTCACCGAGTAGTCGTCGGGCGGCAGGTTATCGAAGGCCGAGATGCCGTCGATGTCGGTGATCGAGGCCTTGGGCTGGAGCTTGCCCGCCTTGCTGGCCACCGCGACCTGTGCGCCGGGAATCGTCTCCTTGGTCTTGCCCGACTGCGTGAAGACGGTGACCTTCAACCGCCCCGGCGCCGCGAGCGCGGCCGTCGAGGCGGAAAGAAGAAGCGCCGCGCAGAGAGCCACCGCCAACACGACGAACTGCCTGGACCTCATCCCTTCCTCCCCAGTCTCCCGGGTTCCCGCGGCCGGAGGGCGGACCCCCCCCGCACGGGGAGTCTTCGCCGTCCTACGCCTCTCCGGCTTGCCGCCCGCCGCCGCATGACCCTCCGGAAGGACGCCGGTGCCTTTTGGGCTGGCCGGGTGGGGGTCGGGCGCGGCGCGGGCGACTCCGTATACCGCCCCTCGCGCGCCCGGGTCAAGCCGGACCGTCCCGGAAGCCTCCGCCCCGCCGCGCCCGGCCCCGGACGGCCACTCCCGGCCGCTCCGTGGTCAGCCCGCGGGGCGGTCCGGAACCCGCCCCAATCGACCTCGTCCCTCCACCGGGGAGCCTATCCCGGCGGGGCGGACGCGGTCCGTCCGCCGGTCCAGTCCCTGCGGCGGAAACGCCGCGCGGGGGGCGGTGGCCCCGCCCTTCAGGACTCGCGGATCCCCAGCCTCTTGATTTTCTCGTTGAGAGTCGTCGGCTTCAGCCCCAGCCGCTCCGCCGCCCGGCGCTGGACCCCGCCGGACTCCTCGAGCGCCCAGCGGATCAGGGCCCGCTCGTAGTCGGAGACGGCGTCGTCGAAGCTGGCGCCGGGCGGGAGCGCGGGCCCGGCCGCCGCGGAGCGCGCCTGCAGCACCTCGTCGGGCAGCGAATCGACGCCAATTTCGTCGGCCGGGGCCAGGAGCACGGCGCGCTCCACGACGTTCCGGAGCTGGCGGACGTTCCCCGGCCAGTCGAACCGGACGAGCGCCCGCAGGGCCTCGGGCGCGAGGCGCAGGCCGGGCCGGTGGTGCTCGGAGCCGAACTCGTCGAGGAAGTGCTCGACCAGCAGCGGGACGTCCTCGCGCCGCTCGCGCAGCGCCGGGAGCCGGATCGTCACGACGTTGAGCCGGTAGAACAGGTCCTCGCGGAACGACCCGTGGCGGACCTGCACCTCGAGGTCCTCGTTGGTGGCGGCGAGGATCCGGACGTCGACCTTGACCGGTTTGACCGAACCGAGCGGCAGGAACTCCTTCTCCTGCAGGACCCGGAGCAGCTTGGACTGGACCTCCGGCGGGAGCGTGCTGATCTCGTCGAAGAACAGCGTCCCGCCGTCCGCCGCCTCGAACAGCCCGCGGTGACCGGAGACCGCCCCGGTGAACGCGCCGCGCAGGTGGCCGAACAGGTGCGACTCGATCAGGTCGGCGGGGAGGTTCGAGCTGTTGACCACCAGGAACGGCGCATCGCCCCGCGTGCCGTGCTGGTGGATCGCCTCGGCGACCAGTTCCTTCCCGGTCCCGCTCTCCCCCTGGATCAGGACCGTGGTCCGCGCCGCCGCGACCTGTTCGATCATCCGGTAGACCGCTTCCATCCCGGCCGAGCGGCCGACCAGCTTCCCGACGCGCCGGCGGTCGGCCAGCGCGCGCCGCAGGTCGGCGTTCTCCTCGCGCAGCCGGCGCTGGGTCAGCGCCGTCTCGACCAGCAGCACGACCTCTTCGTTCTGGAACGGCTTGGTCAGGAAGTGGAACGCCCCGCCCTGCATCGCCTCGACCGCGGTCTCGACCGAGCCGTGCGCGGTGACCATGATCACCTCGACCAGCGGGTGGCCGGCGCGCATCGCGCGCAGCAACTCGAGCCCGCTCGTGCCGGGCAGGAAGAGGTCGAGCAGGACGACGTCGATCGGCTCCGTGGCCAGCGCCCGCTCGGCCTCGGTGGCGTTGCGGGCGGTCACGATCCGGTGGCCGCGGCGCGCCAGCAGGGTGGAGAGGACGTCGAGAATGACCTCTTCGTCGTCGACCGCCAGGATCGTGCCCCGGCTCGGCCGGGCCGGCGCCTCAGCCCGCAAGGCTGCCACGCCGCTCCTCTGCCCGGCTGCCGGACGCCGCCGCCGCGATCGCGGCCGGGAGCACCACGCGCATCACCGTGCCCCGGCCGGCCTCGCTCTCGGCGAGCAGCGCGCCCTGGTGCTCCTGCACGATCGCGTAGCTGATCGAGAGCCCGAGGCCGGTCCCCTGGCCGGGCTTCTTGGTCGTGAAGAACGGGTCGAAGATCCGGGCCTTGACGCTCTCGGGGATCCCGACGCCGTCGTCCTCGACCTCGAGGAAGACGCGCCCGCCCGGCCCGTCGCCGACGCGCACCCGCACGTGCCCGCCGGGCCGCACCGCGTCCAGCGCGTTGAGCAGCAGGTTCAGCACGACCTGCTGCAGCCGCGAACGATCGCCCAGCGCCAGGACCCGGGACCGCTCGCAGGCGGTCAGCACGGTGGCCCCGGCCTGGCGCACCTGGTGCGCGAGCAGCGCGACCGTCTCGTCGACCAGGTCGCCCAGGTCGACCGGCCCCAGCGCCAGTTCCGGCGCCGCCTTCGGCCGCGAGAGGCGGAGCAGCCCGCGCGCGATCCCCGAGGCGCGGTCCGCCTGCTGGACGATCTTCTCGAGCAGCGGCCGGCGCGGGTCCTCGCCCACCGTCTCCTCGAGCAGGATCTGCGCGAACGACGAGATCCCGGTCAGGGGCGTGTTGACCTCGTGCGCCACCCCGGCCGCCAGCAGCCCGACCGAGGCCAGCCGGTCCTGCTGGATCAGCTGCTCTTCCATCTGCACCCGGTCGGTGACGTCGTCGATCGTGAACAGCACGCCGTCGCTGCCGTCGGCGGAGGCCAGCCGGCAGGCCGCGAGGTTCGCCAGCCTCGCCCCCGCCCCGCGGCGCAGCTTGACGCGGTAGGCCCGGGCCTGCCCGTGGAGCTCGACGCGTCGCAGCATGTCGGCCACCAGCGCCGCCAGCGTCGGGTCGAGCGCCTCGGCGTAGGGCTGCCCCAGCACGGCGAGCCGCGCCCGCCCCGACATCTGCTCGAGCGCCGGGTTGAAGTGGCGGATCATCCCGTCGCCGTCGATCACCGCCATCCCGATCGGGCTGCCCTCGATCAGCGCCTCGCTGCGCGCCTGCAGCCGCTGGACCAGCGCGACCTGCTCCTCCAGCCGCGCGAGGTGCTGGGCCCCGGCCACCGCGGCCGCGGCGTGGTGGGCCACCGAGCGCAGCAGGTCCAGGTCGTCCGAGTCGAGCAGCCGCGCGGTGCGGCGCGGACCGACCGCCAGCACCGCGATCAGCCGGTCCTCGACCGACAGCGGGACCAGCACCTGGACCCGCGCACCGTGCAGCGACGGCAGGCACTCGGGTGCGGCCGGCAGCATCGCGAGCGAGACGACCTCGCCGCGGTCGAGGCGGCGCGAGGCGTCGGCGGGGAGCGCGTCGGGCAGCGCGGTCTGCGTCACCGGATCGACCAGGTGGCCGGCGGGCGAGACGATCAGCAGCCGCACCGCGCCGGCGTCGAGGGCCTCGGAAACACGCCGCTCGAGCGTGCTGGCCAGGCGCGGCAGGTCGAACTCCGCGTTCAGGTCGCGGGCCACGCGTTCGAGCGCGCGGCGGAAGCTGTAGTGGCGGCGGTAGTAGATCCGGCTGACCAGGTCGCGCGTCCCGGCGCGGATCGCCGGCGCCAGCAGCGCGGTGATCATCGCCGCGATCAGCGCCGGGGCCAGGCCCGCAGGCTGCAGCAGCGGCACCAGCGCCCAGCGCGTCAGGCTGAGCACCCCCAGGAAGAGCGTCAGCGTGAATGCCAGCGTCGCGGTCGCGGTCGTCAGCCGCCGGCCGAACAGCGCCAGGTCCATCAGCCGGTACTCGAGCACGGCGCCGGTGAAGGCCAGCGGGACCAGCACCAGCGGCGGGAGCGCCAGCCAGCTCCACGCGGGCTCGCTCCCGCTCATCCACTGCGGGTAGGCCGAGAGCAGCAGGTACGGTGCGAGTCCGGCCGTCGTGCCGGCCAGGATCCAGCGCGCCTTGGCGCGCGCCGCGGCGTCGCGCGCGCGCAGCGCGGCGGCGGCCAGCAGCAGCAGGCCCAGCGACAGCCCGCCGGCCACCCAGAACAGTTCGGCGCGCGACTGCAGCAGGTCGAGCAGCCCGACCGGCTCGGTCGCCAGCCGCGCCTTGCCCAGGCCGACGAGCTGCAACTCGACGAACAGCAGCGCGACCGCCGGCGCGTAGAGCACCGGGACCGCGGCCCGCAGCCGCCGGAAGCCGGGCTCGAGCGCGACGACGAGGTGGACGAACAGCGCCGGGAAGAAGAGCCGCGCGACCCGGTCGGCCCAGAACAGCGGCCAGTCGGCCGTCGCCCCGACCGGCGACCACGAGACGCCGATCAGCACGCCGCCCGCCAGGCACCACAGCGCGTAGATCCGGTCGGCCACCCCGCCGCGGGGCCGGAGCATCACGGCCAGCGCGCCGGCCAGGAACGCCAGCCCGACCAGGCTCCCGACGATCCGGTCGGGGCGCCAGCGCACGAGCGCGGCGGGAGTGATGCGCAGCGGGACCGACTCGCCGTCGCGCAGGACGACCAGCCCGAGCCGCGCCCCCGCGGCGTGCCCGGTCAGGATCGCCTGCGCCGCCACCTCGGTTTCGACCGGGCGGCCGCCGAGCCGCAGGACCCGGTCCCCGGCGCGCAGGCCGGCCTCCGCGGCCGGCCCCCCGGCCGCGACGGCCGCGACCGCGACGCCGAACTCGCCCTGCGCGAGCTGCATCCCGTACCAGGGCGTCGACTCGCGCCAGGTCCGCAGCGCCGAGACCGCGAGCAGCCCGACCGCCGCGGCCAGGGCCGCAACGGCGGCGACGGTCGTGATGCGGCGGGCGGTCACGGCGTCGTCCCGGTGACCTAGAACTGGACCGCGAGGCCGCCGGAGAACCGGCTGCGCTCGGTGAGGGCGGCCCGCACGGTCTGCGCCGGCTGGCCCTGGTACTGCGCCGACTCGTACGCGACGAGCACCGAGGCGGTCGCGCCCCAGGCGTCGGAGGCGAGCACGCGCTGCCGGACCCGCACGGCGCCCTGCTGCCAGCCCTCGGCGCCGGAGACCAGCAGGCCGGCCCCGCCCGCGTCGGCCAGCCGGTTCCAGCTGAGTTCCATCGCGCTGCCGAAGCGGGCCCAGTTCACCGCGATCAGCGCCTGGTCGCCCGCGAGCGCCGCATCGCCCACGACCGGCACGAGCAGCAGGTCGCAGGGCAGGACGGTGGCGAGGGTCCCTTCGACGCGGAAGCGGTCGAAACCGACTTCGACCGACCACCCGTCCCACCCGGGCACCCACGACCCGCGCGCCGACCAGCGCTCCGTGGAGGCATCACCCTGCGAGACGACCACGCGCGCGGCGGCGCCCTGCGTTCCTCCCGACCAGGGGGCGAAGCCGGTCTCGATCGAGCGCCCGATCGACCAGGCGAAGCCCCTTCCCCCTCCCTCGATTCCGACCAGGTAGATCGGTCGGGTCGGTCCCGACGCGTTGAGCGCGGCCCCGCCCTCGGCGCGCAGCGCGATCCCGGGGACGAACTCCCAGCGGATTCCGGCGGTCGCGCCGCCCACGCTCGCGCCCCAGGGGCCGTTGCTCGTGGAGGCCGCCAGCCGTCCCGCGAGCACGACCGTCTCGCCGGCCCGCACGCGATCGACCAGCAGCACCGTGCCGCCGGTGGCGCCGATCGCCTGCAGGGCCGCGACGGGCTCGGTGCGGGCCAGCGGGGTCGCGAGCTGCCCCGCGGCCGCGGTCCAGCCCGTGTCAGCCACCTGGGCCCCGGCCAGCAGCTCGACGTCGTGCCGCCCGCGGGTCGTGCTCCAGTTCACGCCGAACGACGCGCGCCAGGCGCGGAACGGGTCGGCCGGCGTCGCCGGCGCCCAGCCCGCGGTCTCGCTCCCGGAGAGGGTCTCCGCGTCGAGCACCAGCGCGAGGATCCCGGA